>NZ_JBFUAT010000037.1:0-43587 GCF_056406135.1 Luteibacter sp. P1_D3
CTGGTGCAGGGCACCAACATGATCGCTATCTCTTCGGGGCGCCTCGTCGGCGTCGCCATGCTTATTGTGGCCGCAAGCGCGACGGGTTGCCGTACGGCACTTTCCGTGCCGGATCGGGTCGAAAGCTCCCACAAGGAAGGGGCCGTCAGCTATTCGGCGTTGCCGGCGACGGAGGGCGATCAATACAAGCTGAAGGTCAGCGAGCATGCCTTCGGAGCGCAACCCATCGTACGTGACGCGCCCGCTTATCCGGATGCGTTGGTTGCTAAGGGGCTGCCGCTCGTCATTGTGCGCGTGAAGGCCATCGTCGACGACACGGGCAAAGTCAGCGACGTGAGGAATCTCGGTCCTTCGGCGGACGCCGATGACCTGGCGTTTTTCAGGGCATGCCAGGCGGCCGTGTCGAAGTGGGAGTTCTCTCCCATGACCGTCGTGCAGGAAACCGACGATGGACGCGGCAACATCAGCCAGGTCCGCAAGAACACCGCTTTCAGCATGGACTATGCATTCCGTTTCGAGATCGTCGACGGCAAGCCGCATGTGACCGGCGATTGACGCTGCGTCCTCGCGCTGCAACTTCCGTCCAATCGCCGGGAGCGCAGGGTGTACGAGCATCGCTCACTGACCACCTTTTCTGGCCACCGTCAGGTCTTGCGAATGCCAGCCCGACGGACGTTATTTTCCATCTCTCGTTCAGCGCACCACGACAGTGCTGGTCAGACCGACGCCCACGATGCGCGTCACCGGGGTGTACCCCATGCGCTCATAAACAGGTAAGCCCGCTTGCGTCGCATGGAGGCAGGTCTTGCGGTAGCCCGTTGCCTCACTTGCGGCGCTCAACGCGTGGCGCATCGTGGCCTCTGCGAAGCCGCGGCGCTCCATATCCGGTCGCGTTGCCACGAGTGCGACATAGAGAACTCCTTCGCTTTCGACGACGGAGGCCGTCGACACGGCGACGTCACCGAGATAGGCGAGATAGCAATACGCGCGTTCCTTCCATAGCGTCGCACCGTCGATGCCATCTCGCATCAGCTCCACGGGTGAACTGTAAGCCACACTATTGATATCGGCGCATTCGTAGAATCCTCTCTCGTCTGTGACCCGCTCAAAGCGGAGCGCAGGGTGTTTCGAACGTCCCGCGAATGCGACTAGATCGCCAATCATGCCAGTGGTTTCAATCATTGAAACGAGACCTGTCTCCTCCAGGACGCCGTCGGTCGCTGTGAGGACCTCACCATGAAGGTAGTCATCCGATATGAATAACAAGCCTGGTTCCGTCTTCGTTCGCATGTAGTCTGCCGCCACACGCAGTCGTTGATTCAGCATGGTACGGCCCGTCACCGGCTCCGAAAGGAAGAGCAGGTTGAAGAAGATGGACGAGCACCCCGCCCAGTACGTCGCGATGCCGTCCTTCTCAAAGACGTCGGCGCCAGGCCGGCCGGCCACCAGCAGTTTCCCGAAAGAAATGAATTGATTGTTCAGYAAGACCGGGGCACTTTCTGTCATCGGAAATGTTCACTTTCATGGTTAAAGGGCATAGGAACAGCTATTGATGGTTGCTACGTGCATCAGCGTTGATGAACCGCGTTTGTGGCCGACGTCCGAAGCCTGACGATGAAGAGCCAATATCCAGCCAGGCCCAATGCGAACCAACTCAAACCAAGTATCCACGCGTCCAGTTCCATGTAGTACAGGACATACGACAAGATGCAGAAACCGATCGCTGGACACACTAGGTGTCGTACATATGCGCGGGAGCGCTTTCGCACGATGAAGTGCATGATCACGGTCACGTGAAGGATGAGAAATCCCGTTAGTGCGCCGAAATTAACCAGGATGCCGATCAGGTCGAAATGGTTAAGAAATGCCATTGCGACGATGATGGACACCACCGATACGAAGAGCAGGCTCTTATAGGGTGTCCTGAACTTCGGATGCACGGCAGCCATGAACGCCGGCATTCTTCCCTCGCGGGCCATCGCAAAGAGCAGGCGAGAGATGGAAGACTGAACAACGCTTGCCGATGAGAGACCAAATGTCATGGCACAGATAAATGCGGTGATGATGCTGAACGTCTTGCCGCCCGCTATCGCAATAATCTCGTAGAAAGCTGTATCCGGCGAGGCGAACGTCATGCCATTGGCAAGGTCGGCAGCGATCCAGGTCTGCGTGACGAACAGAGCCGCCGCGAGGAACAACGATATGATGGTTGCGCGGCCGATCAGGCGTTTGCTGTCACCCTTCGTTTCTTCTGCAAGCGTCGATATCGCATCGAACCCAAGAAACGATAACGCTGACAAGGAGACGGCTGAGAACATCAAGCCGAGGCTGAAGACATGGGCTTGATACAGCGGCTTCAAGGTCAGGTGACCTGCACCTGCGCCGTGGTGCAAGGCGTAGAGACCCAAGATGACAAAGGCCGCAAGGATGGCCAGCTGTACGGCGACGATCAGTCTGTTGACCAATGTCGTAACCTGCACGCCGATATAGTTGATTACGGTCCCTATGAGGATGAATCCCACGACCATTGCCCAGCGGGGCAGGGCGGTCACGATCTCGTGAAGTGCGTTCGCCGCGGCAAGATAGACCGCTGCGGGCATCAGGACGTAATCGAGAACGAGCATCCATCCCGCAATGAATCCTGTTTTCTCGCCGATGGCTCGTCGCGCGTAGGCGAAGGCGGAGCCCGCAAGCGGGAAATCCGCCGACAAAAGCTTATAGCTGTAAGCAGTGAAGAACATCGCGACCGCACCCACCAGATAGGCAAGTACGACCATCCCTTTGGCAGTGCTGCTGACATAACCGTAGAAAGCGAAGGGCGCGATTGGACCAATGTAGACAATGCCGTAGATGATCAGGTCGGCGAGTGTCAGTGACCGTTTGAGTTCAGCAGGAGGGGAGATCAAATCGCCTGAGAGGCAGTCGGCAGGCTCGAAATCTCTGTAAGACATGGGTACTCGCGGTGACGATAAGGGGATTGAAGCCAGCGGCTTACTGTAGAAACTGGAGGACGGATGCGCTGAAGGAGTCGGGTGCCTGCCACGGGGCGAAGTGACYCACTCCGGGGAGAATGACCAGATGCGCGCCGGGTATGGTCTTGGCCATGTAGCGGGTGTGTTCCTCCTTGATGAACTCTTCATGGTCGCCGTCGGCGATAGCAATCGTCGGGCCACGAATAGCCGCAAGCTGGCTGGCGGCATAGTTTGGTTCGGATTTCTGCATCGTCTCGACCGCCTCGTGAAGTGCGCCGAAGCCATCCGGTGCTGGTGATACTCCTGCGTACAACTGCTGTAGCTGGACGACGACCTTCCCAAGGATCGGCGCATTGAACGCACCGGGCTTGGCCGCGTCCGCATTCATGTTCGCGCCAAACGCATAAATCTTGCGCACCCTGGCAGGATCTTTCATCGCCATCACGAGTGCGGTGTTGGCACCGTCGCTCCAGCCAACGATGTCAGCCTTCTTGATATGTAGCGTGTCCATGATACTTATCAGATCTTCCTCGAAGACCTCATAGCTGAGCGGAACGTTGCCGAGCGTGCTTCGACCGTGACCGCGCGTATCGACCAGCACGATCTGATGATGGCTCTTGATTAAGGCAGGCACTTGATTACCCCAGGAGTCGCTGCTGGACATCCCTCCGTGAAGGAGGAACACGGCAGGACCTTCGCCGACCGTCCCGTACCAGATGCGCGCCCCCTCACGTGCCACATAGCCTTCGTTGGCGAGATGGGGGAGGGCGGGCGGAGGCGGAAGGGTCTCCCAAGCGGGTGTCTGCGCATGGACACCCGCCGTCGCCGTGAGCATGGCGATGGTTCCGATTTTTATGAGTTTCTTCATTGGGAGATGTATCCGAACCTGGCGCTTAGCGAGTTGGAATGGATGGGCAGGTTCGGACACCACGCTATCAGCGGGGGTGCGGGTGCTCGTAGTTAAAAACCACACTCTAAGCGAATGAGTGCGCTCGAGCGCGGCTGGGGTTGCTGCGTCTACTGAAAAAATATGAATCTACGATTTCGATCGTAATATCTGGAGAGCGGACGGGCATGCTCCCGTATCTCAGGAGCTAACGACCGAAGGAGAAACCTTCATGAAAGACCGATATGGCAGGGCGATGCGTTGGCCCTTGCGTCATGGCCGTCGAAACCGCTGAAGAACTGCGATGGTGGTGATCGCGGCTGCTGGCCGTACGCAGTTCGCCGGCAGGGGCGACAGCGGGACCTTCCCTGTCCTGGATATGGTCCTAGCGAGAAAGCAGCATAAGTGGGCAAGACTGATTTACCGCATGTTTGGTGAGTTCGAGCGTGAGACGCTTTCGCCGGAGTGGATCTGATTCAATCGCTATCGAAAGCGTGCGCCGACGCTGGAGCGAGACATTTTCGACGATGCCGACCGCCTGCTGGGTCACTCAACCATACAAGGGGTTCCAGCGTTCGACGCTGGTGCGCTCGCCGATCCAGGCGGCAATCATCTTCAGTGCCAGATCTACCTGCCCAAATTCCCGCATCAGGTGGATCGTGCAATCTGCGTTCGCCGCAGAAACCGAAGCTTGATGACGAAAGAAGGAGGTGGACATGCGCTCGATGACTTGGTCGCGGTTGTCTTTGTAGCTGTCGTGGAAAACGCGCCATGAGGGTGAAGAAGCGCCGGTTGGCCGGACGCGGAATACGAACGAGATAGCCACCTCGGTGTGTGGCCGCGTGGTGTCCGCCGTGTGGAGCGGCAGGCACACCACGGCCTGGACAGAGTGGCGCTGGACAGGGTGGCTTGCTCGTCCGGCTAATGGCTGGCCCATTTCCAACCCACGCCCTTTGTCGCTCAGCCGCCGGTGACCTGGCGCCGGACGTCCGCCGCCCAGGCCTTGACGRTGAAGCCCTCGGGCAGTTCGTCGATTAGCACGATGTCTGAAATGGCGTTGTTGGTGCGCAGCGGAAGGATCTTCCGGTAGGCATCCGACGTGTACCAGTTGTCGGCCTGCTCGCGGCTGGGAAACTCCATCAGCACGACCGCACCCGGCCAGCTGCCTTCCGTGACGGTGACTGGGCCCATCGCCAGCCACTTACCGCCGTACGGCGCCACGGTGGCCTCGACCTGGTCCAGGTAATCAAGGGCCGAAAGATTGGGCACGTCGCCCGGAATGCGAAGGTGATTGATCAGGTAGGTTTTCATGAGTGCAACTCCGTGGTGGTTCGGCAGCCGCTTCGCACCGTGCGGCTTCTCGGGATGGGATTGGACCGGCTGCCATCACGCGGACGGTCGTTCGCTCATAAGACGGGTATGAAGGTACAGGCCGGATCGGAAAAGCAGGGCGAGTACGACAGAATGTACGCTGTTTCAGGCCAGGGTTCGCAGTTGTGACTTTTCGAAGGGCTTCAGTTCGCCCAAGCGCGCTGCGCGCACTTTGGATGGCCAATCGGGGTTGCCGATCAGGGCACGCCCGACCGCAACAAGATCGAACTCGTCTGCCGCCATCCGCTCGAACAGCTCGTCGAGGTTGCCCACGTCGGCGCCGGACGAGCGGCCTGTCAGCGTCTCCATGAAATCCGGCCCCGCCAGTCCCACCGATCCGACGGCGATCGACGGGCGTCCTGTCAGCTTGCGGCTCCATCCGGCGAGGGTAAGGTGGGATCCTGCGAATTCAGGTTGCCAGAAACGGCGAGTGGAGGCGTGGAAGATGTCGACACCGGCGTCGGCCAGCGGAGTGAGGATGCGCTCGAGCTCCTCCGGTGTTTCGGCCAGGCGCGCGGCATAGTCCTGCGTCTTCCATTGCGAGAACCGGAGGATCACCGGGAACGCCGGGCCGACCGCACGGCGTACGGCCTGGACTACTTCCACCGCAAACCGGGTGCGTTCGACGGCGTTGCCGCCGTAACGGTCGGATCGCCGGTTGATCTGCCCCCACAGGAACTGGTCGATGAGGTAGCCGTGGGCTCCATGCAATTCCACGGCGTCGAAGCCCAGCCGTTGCGCAGCCGCGGCCGCGCTCGCATAGGCGTCGATCGCCTTGGCGATGTCGGCCTCGCTCATTGCATGCCCCCGGCCTTCAACCACGGAAGGGCCTTCGGACGGCGCGTCGGGATACGGTCCTTTGCCGTCCGGGCGGGAGAGGCCCTGATGCCAGAGCTGCGGTGCCATCTTGGCGCCGGCGGCATGAACCCCGGCGAGCACGCGAGCCCAACCGGCGAGGCTGGCCGTCGTATGGAAGTTAGGAACATTGATGTCGTCCGACGCTGCGGGACGGTCGATCGTGGTGCCTTCGGTGATGATCAGGCCGACGCCGCCTTCCGCCCGCCGGCGGTAGTAGTCGGCAACCGCTTCATTCGGGATCCCTGCCGGACTGGAGCGGCGCGTCATCGGCGACATGACGATCCGGTTCGGCAGCTCGAGCGAGCCGTGCCGGAACGGATGGAAGAGTGCGGAGGTAATCATCTTGGGGGCCTTTTGGAAACGCAGCGAGGCGCTAAGGTCGGAGCGAAGACGCCGGTTGTTATGGCGATGTCGGTGAGGAGTGCTTTGCGGCCGAACTGGTCGATGGCGTCTTGCGGGCCTGACGGGTGAGCATCGACTTGAGCGTGACGTCGGGGATTGCGCAAGGCCCCACACGTGCGTACGCAGTCCATAACAAAGCGTTCTTGCGGGCTTTGCCTTAGTAGGCGTCGCTGCAGCCGACGAGGTGATGCTTGACGTAGCCATGCCATTGTTTGCGACAAACGGTGTTCAAGTGGGCATCAAGTCCGCTGTGGATGCATTTCAAGCCGGCAAGCCGCAAGCCGTGCTTCAGTTCGACAGGAAGTAGGTCCGTGTTGCACCAAGTCATCTCACCTGCTCTGCGGCCCGCACGATCAGGTCGGCGACTTCTTTCGGATGAGATTGGTACACCGAATGGCTGGCACCCGCTACTTCGACCGTCTGGCTGTGCGCGCGCTTGGCATACATCCGCTCGAGGTCGGGATTGATGATCTTGTCGCTGCCGGCGACCATGTACCAGCTCGGCTTATTCTTCCATGCAGGGCTGCTCGCGGGCACGGTAAACACCGACGCAGCAGTCAACTCTTGTGCTTGAGCTTCAAAGGCGGCTGTCGCTGGATCAAGATCGGCAGCGAAGTCGGCGGGATAGGCCTTTGGATCCAGGTAGAGGAAGCCATCGGCTGTCTTCTTGACATCTTTCCCTGCAACATTCGGATACTTCTTTCCATTGCTCACCTCGGTCTCGCCATCGTCTAGCGCGTGAGCCGCGATGTATACAAGCGCCTTGACCTTGGGGTCATTGCCCACTTTGGTGACGATAGCACCACCATAGCTGTGCCCGACAAGGACGATGGGACCGGTAATCGAAGCGATCGCATTCTGAACTGCAGCGGTGTCCGCATCAAACGAGGTAAGAGGGTGCTGCGCAACAACGACGACGTAGCCCTTCGCGACCAGTTGCTCGTATACCGGTCGCCATCCGCTACCGTTCACCCACGCGCCGTGCACCAGGACAATGGTGGGTTTATCCGCGGCCTTTGAAGGTGCCGACACGGTAGCAGCGGAGAAGGCGAGTACTGCCATCAGCAAGCAAGTAATACGTTTCATGACACCTCCCGTTATCAAGGATAATGTGGGCATTTGCACGGAAACTACCACGCGTCGTTTTAGGGGTCTTGGACAATTTTTTTTAGCACATCCGCGCGATGTACAAAAAATCTAACGGTCAGCTGCCGATACTCTCTTCGCTTAGCGTCAATGCAATTTCCGAAGGCGCGGACCACCCCTGTGTCTCCCGCGCGCACGCACACGCTGCAAGGCAGCGGGCGACTATGCTGAGGAGTGGTCAGTGCTCGAGCACCGAGAAGTAAGCCGCCGCCGCTTCGATCTGTGCATCGTCCATTCTGGATGCGAATTCGGTCATCGATCCCGACTGTGGCGGCGCGGCTCTAGTTTAAAGGTGTAGGAAAAATGGGACGACGTCAGTCCCGCTAGCGTTCAAGCAAGCGCGTGAGCCACCGTGTGATACCTGTGGAAGGTCATCCCTGACCCCTGTTTCGCATGGCCTTACCTTTGCGTGCTGTCGGCAGCTTCTTCGATCAGCTTCGCCACTTCTGCGGGATGGGACACCATCACGACGTGCGAGCCACCCTTGATCACCACGGTCCCGTGGGAATGGGCGCGTTTGGCCATGAATGCGTGCGCGGCGGCCGGAATGTTGAGATCGGCCGTGCCATAAACGAACCATGACGGGATGGCTTTCCAGGCGGCGGAGGTGCTTTTTTCGTTGAGCGCCGCTTCGGTGATCGGGCGCTGGCCGACCGCCATCAGCGCCGTTAGCGCTGCCGGTACGTCGGCGGCGAATTGCGCGCGGAACTTGTCCTGTTGGATGTACAGATCCTTGCCGCCATGGGTCAGCGGCACCGCAGGTTCCAGCGTCGGGCCAAGCGAGCCACCTGGGAAGCGCCCAGCAAGTTCATCAGCGCTCTCGCCCACTTCGGGAGCAAAAGCGGCGACGTAAATCAGGGCCTTCACGTTGTCGAGTCCGCTGGCTGCCTCGCTGATCACCGAGCCGCCGTACGAGTGGCCTGCCAGTACCACCGGGCCGTGGATGCTCTGGACCAGACTGTGCACTGTCGCCGCATCGCTGGCGACACCGCGCAGTTCGTTGGGTGCCGCCACTACGGTGTACCCCTTCGCCTGCAGGCGTTCGATGACGCCGTTCCAGCTCGACGAATCGGCGAAGGCGCCGTGCACCAGCACGACCGTCGGTTTCGTCGACAGAGACGCCTGCGCCGAAGCCGTCAGTGGCAAGACTAGTGCAAGCAGGCTTGCGACCAGCCCTCCGACGAGCGCTAAGGAAAAACGACTGGATAAACTTTTGATGATCTTTACTCCCATGAGGGTGAGGAAGCGCCGGTTGGCCGGACGCGGGATACGAACAACGAGATGGCCACATCGGTGTTGATGCGCGTGGTCGGCGCCGGTGTGGACTGATGGACGGGTTGCGACATTCGGTCGTCGTGCGGCAGATCCACGGTGTGTGGCCGCGAGACGTCAGCCGCATGGAGCGGCAAATGGCACACCACGGCCTGGACGGAGTGGCGTTGGACGGGGTGGCTTGTTCGTCCGGCCCATGGCCGGCACATTTCGAACCTACGCTCTTTGTCGCTCAGCCGCCGGTGACCTGGCGCCGGATGTCCGCCGCCCAGGCCTTGACGGTGAAGCCCTCGGGCAGTTCGTCGATCAGCACGATGTCTGAAATGGCGTTGTTGGTGCGCAGCGGAAGGATCTTCCGGTAGGCATCCGACGTGTACCAGTTGTCGGCCTGCTCGCGGCTGGGAAACTCCATCAGCACGACCGCACCTGGCCAGGTGCCTTCCGTGACGGTGGCTGGGCCCATCGCCAGCCACTTGCCGCCGTAAGGCGCCACGGTGGCCTCTACCTGATCCAGGTAATCAAGGGCCGAAAGATTGGGCACGTCGCCGGAATGCGAAGGTGATTGATCAGGTAGGTTTTCATGGGTGCAACTCCGTGGTGGTTCGGCAGCCGCTTCGCACCGTGCGGCTTGTTGGGATGGGATTGGAACGCAGATGGTTCCTTAATTCGGTAGGAAGTTGGCGTCGTCGCACCAAGGGCATCTGCGATCGAACAGCGGTCGCCGCGCCCCAGGTGGTACTACGAGTTGAACGAGTCGTCGTCCAGTACGGCGATCACCGAACTCAAGCTATTTCGAGCTTGGCGCAAGTACGGTTTCAGCGCGTCCACATCGCAACCCATGATCACAGCAACCTCATCAAGGCCTTGCCCGGCACCGTAGACCATGTCGATCAAGACGCGCTGTTCGAGCGGAAGGTCACTGAGTCTCCGCACAAGCTCCTCGTGCGAGTCACTGAGTTGAGGTCGAGAATTCGTAGGATGGGAAACCACGGAAGCTCGGCTGTCGACGAGTCCCTCGATCGCCTTGAGGCTACAACGATACGAAATTCCCCAAAGCCACGTGGATACACGGGAATTCTCAGGAAGCTCAGCCGCATGCTGCCACGCGGTCCAGAAGGTGGCATCGATGACGCCCTCTATGACGTCGCAGTCCAACGTCAGGCGCGAGATAAAGCGGCAAAGCGAGGCGTGATAGCCGCGGAAAAGCGTCGCCAATGCGGCGCGGTCGCCGGCGGCCATGCGACCTACCAAGTCCCTTTCGATAAGCTCGGCAGCGGTTTGGCACTCGTAATCAACGGTGTTCATAGTTGATCTCCCACGCGCGTCGTCGTTCGGATACCTGATGACGACACGGATATCAGTGATCGCTTCTGGAAGGCACGACGAGCGACCACCCAGCCATGAAGGATCTGCAAGGGAACTTCGCTCCATACCGCGATGAGCTAAAGGCCTGATTATCGTATGACGCCAATAGCACGCCTCACCTCGATTGCGGATGCAGCAAGACACGGCCGGAGGCCCTACGTTCAATTCTGTGGACGACCAACGAGTGGTCGTATCTCCCGATTGACCAGGTCTCCTCCCTCGATCGAGACGACGACTACGTCGATCAGCACATGATCGGCGTGGCATCTGGGTGGGGGTATGCCCTCAAAACGAATGACCTCCGGTCCATCGTTTTTCATAGACAACGGCAGCTTTCATGATGAGGTTCCCGGCTCCGTCAGGTGTTTTCGGCGCCACGCCATGGGACTGCACTTCGTTACGCTCGAGAAGATTCGGCTGAAATGGGCCTGGTCGTAGAATCCGACTTCGCTGGCTACTTCCGCCATGGAGCCAACGCGAGAGAGGAGCAGTCCCATGGCGCGCTCAACGCGTTGTTCCAGGACCCAGCGACGAAGGGGAGTGCCGACGGTGTTTTTGAAAAGCCGGCTGAACTGACTGCAGGGGAGACCGCAGAGACGCGAAAGGTCAACGGCGCGGATCCTCTCCCCCATGTTCTGGGTGAGATAAGCTCGAACTCGTTGTTCCTGCCACGGAGCAAGGCGTTCGCACGGCATGCACGGGTACACCCGATAACTACAAAACCCCGCGGAGACGTTGTTCAGGAGCACCTGTATCACGTGATGAAGGGCCAGGCGGCTGGTGGCATCGCCTGCGGTGAGCATGCAAGTGGCCGCGCCGACAAGGTCGCTGACGATCGATGTCTTTAAGTTATTGACGTGGGGTTCCGGTCGCTTCGCATAGATTGATGGACGCATGCCCCTCTTAAACCCAACGGCGTTGCGCGGAATGTGGATTGAAAGAGCGACCGTCGCGGCATTGAATCGGATGGTCCACTCGTGGCGCAGGTCGAATAGATGGACGGTGGATCCGGGTTGGCCTTGAACCAACTCAGGGCCGCCGCGAAAGCAGGCTTTCATTTCCGTGGCATCGTTCGCTACAGCGAGGAAGAGATACATGTCGTCGCAGGAAGCCAGAATGAGAGGTTCGCCATCTGCGCATTCGTGGCGGATGCAGCTCACCTCGCACGCGCGATCCACACCTATCGCAACATGATGCACGCGGCTAACCGACGCCTGTGGCCTGGAAGACAAGTTGTCGGGGGCGATTAAAAATCCGGGCTGCATGGTCTAAGCCTTTGGCGTCAAGTATTCGCATGCCGAGCTCGCGCACGGTGAGGTGACTCGATGGCTCGAGTGCGGATACGTAGATGGCGACCTCGAGAGTTTGACTATCCGCGCACGGACGCGTCTTCGGCAAGTATCCAAAAGGATAGAAAAGCAGTAGATGGAGCCTTATCCGTGCCTGCGCTATTTCTTACGGAACAACGAGTCTCCGCTGGATTCAGTCCGTCATCGATGATGCGTAAAAGCCGATACCGACCTCGCGCGAAACGTCATCTCTATGCCGCGCCGACCTCATGGCGTAATGCAGGGTAACGAAAAGGTGTTTAATGGACCGTCCTGCGAAAGGCGACGTCTGCACGAGCATCGGGCTGGCCGAGTCGACCATCGACGGTGTCAGGCTCACGGAGGTGTTTCCATGCTCAGAATGCGTTCGTCTTTTATCGTGAGGCTAGCGACTTTATGCGTACTGCTGCTCCCGCTCGGTGGAGCGCGGGCTGCCACCGAACCGGCGGCAGCGTTGGCGAAACAGACCGCCCCAACCCGGACGGGCGAACTCTCGCTAGCGGCACGCTACGGTGCCGTCGAACCTCATGAGGGACCGCTCGACAGCATTTTCATCCAAATGGCGGGTCCCAGCGCGGCGCCGGAACGATCGCCGCTATACGTAAACGTGAGCCAGCTCCGACTCACGCGGTACACAGCTCGGGAGGGCGCACCGTCGGTCATCTACGGCCTCTCACAGACCGCCGATGGCACCTTGTGGATCTCTTCGTCGACCGGGCTTTGGCGGTTCGATGGAACCGAATTCGATTCCAAGGTAGGCGACTCACTTCCGGATCCAACCATACATACCGTCTTCGCAGGGAAGCACGGCGAGTTATGGCTCGGGTTTACGTTTGGGGGAGTCGGTCGCCTCGACCGCGGTGCGTTCACAGCGTATCCGGAGGCAAGTTTCCCCAGCGGGTCCGTCAAGGAATTCGCCGCAGGCAATGGTGGATCTTTGTATGCGCTGAGTACCACGGGCGTTGCGCAGCTCTCCGGCATGACATGGCGGACCTTGACGGCGGCCGATGGGTACCCTGGGCAAGCTCCCCGTTGGATCGGTAACTACGGTGGCAAGGTCTGGATTGTCGATAACGAGGGGGTTTACGGCCGGCTATCGCCCGGAGCGCCGTTTCAACAGACGCCTGGCGGAATTCCCGAGGTAGGCGATTCTCCCGTTCCCTATCGTGTGTTGTCCTCCAGCGGGAACGATTACCTCCAGCAACACAAGCTGGTCGATTCCTCGGGTGCTGTCTGGTTCTCCACGTCCACGGGATTCAAACGGTACCGCTGGCTGGTCAACACTTCTCCGTGGCAACGCACGGCACCAGAGCAGGTGTCCGAAGGCTTCATCGACTCTCCAGGGCTGATGATGGCCGATAGGGAAGGGAACATCTGGCTTGCCACGGCGAGGGACCTCCTGGAGTACACACCGACCAAGTTCACCCCGCAGGAGCTTCCTGTCGGAACGACCTGGCCGGTCTTTGCCATTGCGCCTGATAACACGCTCTGGTTGGGCGGGGAGAAGCCCGGCGCGGTTCGACCGGGACGGAGCTTCGAAGCGGTGCCGCAGCTGGGTGACCACGTCGGATGTATCGGCTTTGACGACATGGGGAACATGTGGACGGTTGCCACCGACGCCGTCCGACGTATTTCGGGCGACGCGATCGGGCACTACCCTGCGCAGGCGAACGAAGAGTGGGGTCGAAACTGCCAGGGAATTGCGATCAGCCCGAAGCTGGGCGTGTGGATATCGGTGGCCAAAGCCGGCATTTTCCAGCTCAGCGATGGCAAATGGGTGTCCCCCGGAGCGACACGGGGATTGCCGAAGGGCGCCGCTGTGCGTGTGGTCAATGACGATCAAGGGCGTATCTGGCTGACCTATCCGAAGGATCGCATCGCCGTCTTAGACGGCGACCGTACGACGATTTTTACTGGATCGGATGGCTTGGCGGTCGGGAACGTCTTGGGCCTCTACGTTCATGGGGAGACGGTATGGGCTGCTGGTGACGTCGGGATCGCGCGGCTGGTGAGGGACCGGTTCATCCCTCTGAAGGGGGCCGACGGCCAGGCATTCCGAGGTACGTCGGGAATCGTAGAGACCCCGGGTGGGGAACTTTGGCTCAATTCCGTTTCGGGCGTCTACCGAATCGGGAAGGATGAACTGCGTCGGGCGGCCGAGAACCCCGGCTACGAGGTGGTCTCCGAGCATTTCGATGATCGTGACGGAGTAAGGAGTCAGGCCTCACAGCTGCGACCAGGGCCATCCGTGCGCTTGGGGCCCGATGGAACCCTTTGGGTTGCCGGGCAGACCAGCCTGTCGTCCATTCATCCGGATCACATTCTGAGGAATCGCGTTGCGCCCGAAGTCAGCATTCGGAATGTCATCGCGGGCACTACCACGTACACGGCGCYATCGAACCTTGAGCTACCAATCCACACCCGCGCAGTGTCGATCCGTTACACGGCCGCCATGCTCACGTCGCCTGATCGGGTCGCCTTTCGCTATCGCTTAACGGGGAGCGATGGCGAGTGGCACAACGTCGGTCAACGACGGACCGCCTATTTCACGAACCTTGACCCGGGCACATATCGGTTTGAGGTCACGGCAGCGAATGAAGACGGGGTTCCGGCGTCCAGACCCGCATTCATCGATTTCAGCATTCGTCCGGCGTTCTATCAAACTTGGTGGTTTACCGCGCTCAGCGTCCTCGGCCTCATAGTGTTGTGTCTGGTATTACTTCGTGTCCATCTGCAACGGTCGACCAACAAGGTGCGAGTGCTGCTCAACGAGCGGCAATCCGAGCGCGACCGCATAGCTCGCGATTTACATGACACCCTACTCCAAGACTTTCAGGGGATATCCCTGCATCTCCAGGCATGGACGGAGAATCCGCAAGTGCCCGATTCTGTGCGGGAGCAGATATCTCGGACCGCCTCGCACGCCGTGACTTCGCTCAAGTACGGACGCCAGATCATTCTGCTGTTGCGCGGGGAGACGGGGAAGCAAATTTCTTTCATCGACGCCATCGAAGCGTGTGCCAGCCACTCGGTGGTGGGAACGCCCACGTCTTTTGCTATGTCCGTTGCGGGAGCGCCGCGTCCTCTGACGGTCGCTGCCCAAGAAGAGGTGCTGGCCATCGTGCGGGAGTGCGTTCGCAATGGCGTGACCCACGCTAGCGCCACCAGCGTAAAAGTGCACGTCCGATACCGACGGTTTTCCCTCGTTGTCACCGTCGCTGATGACGGGCGAGGGTTCGCATCAAGCGATCGTTTGGACCAGACCTCCAACGATCGTTGGGGTCTGGTCGGCATGCTGGAGCGGGCCCGCCTGATCGGGGCCCGGTTGACACTGACGCGAGCCCGAGAGGGCGGTACGATTGCGCGCTTGAAGATCCCTTCGTGGCGCGCCTACGCGAAACGCGCTAAATGACGCTCGTGAATACAGACAGCTTTCGGGGACTCCGCGAAAACTATCCAACCGGCTACTTGTCCGGAGGCTCGCCGCAGTGAATAGTGCCGGGAGGACGTGCCGGGCCAGAACAGCCCGGTCACTGGCTTAGGCGGGCAGGAAGTACCGTGACCAAGCGGATCGAAACCATACGTGTCCTGATTGCGGATGACCATCCGATCGTCAGAGACGGTCTGCGCCTGAATCTCGCCCAGGAAGCCGACATTCAAGTGGTCGGCGAAGCCGTTGACGGCGCCGATTGTGTGACCAAGTTCGGTGACTTGCTGCCGGACGTGACGCTCATGGACCTACAAATGCCAAAGATCGACGGCCTTCAGGCAATGACCGCCATCCGCCAGAAGTATCCCGACGCAGCGATCGTGGTGCTGACGACATATCCCGGTGACGCGCGCATGGACCGTGCGATGAAGCTCGGCGCCACTTCATTCCTCTATAAGACCGCCACTCGCGCGGAATTGCTGAAGACCATCCGCGGGGCGGTGGTCGGAGAACATTACTTTGGCGACCCCACTGGCGGCCCGCCGCATCTGCCTGGAGCCCTTTTGACCGTTCGCGAGTTGAGCGTCTTACGCTTGGTGTCCATCGGGAAATCAAATAGTGAGATAGCGGCTGATCTTTTTGTTTCAGAGGCAGCCATTAAGGCGCGGATAAAGAACATCCTGATGAAGCTCGAGGCTTCGGACCGCACGCACGCAGTGACGGTTGCGCTGCGGCGCGGCTTTCTGGACTAGCCGGCGACGCAAGGGGTCTGCCACGAGTTTCCGTTACCCGGCGCTGTCTCACTTTACCGGCAAACAGGTTCTAGATGCCGGAGTCCCGCGAAAACGTTCCGCCACGGGTGTGCCGAAGCCCCCTATTGCGGCCCCGCTCGAGGCGTCATGATCGTGTTCGTGACCGTCGCGATTTGCTTCGTCTCATCGCGAGTATGTGCTGCTATCGGATACACTGCCAACGGCGAAGTTGGGTTTCTGCATGGGCATCTTCAATCTTTATATCGTGATTCTTCGTGCGCGACCCGGGATGAGGCTCCGAGACTTTACACTTGCGCGCCACCATGACGTTCGCGTGGCTGGCAGTGGTCACTCTGCAGTCAATCCAGATCGTTCTGTGCGGCGACTTTTTCTTCTTGTCTTCCATGTGCGATCCCGGACCGTTGGCCCCTCGATTCTCTACCGGGCGAGTCGTTCAATCCACAGATTGCATCAGAACCGTCCTTTGACGGCCTCCTCGGATGGGCACCGTGCGCTGGAAGAGCTAGTGCTTGCCCAGCAGAGTCTGGAAGCTCGTCGGCAGCTCTTGCCACATCCAGCCATCCCAGCCGGATGTGTCCGAAACGGGTAGCTTCTCATTCACGACTTTGGCGCCGAGGGCCCAAGCCATAACCTTAGATTCGGCCGACGTGGCACAAGGCATGAGGAGGCTAATTGCCAGTGCTTGGCTGGCAGTGCGAATGATCCTGATAAGTCGGTTCACCGATGCCAAGGCTGCGCCCCCAAACTTTCCCGACAGCGAACTCTGAAGGGTGCGAAAACCGATGTATCCGACGACGACTGACATTCGTGCGGTTCGTGCACGGAATTTAGGAAAACGCTATGCGGAACGTTTGCGATCGTCAATACGCCAAACGGCCATGTCCCGACCGTTTACGACGGTGCATTGGGGCTCACGCGCACCACCTATACGTATCGCATCGCCCGATCGGGATCCTTCGTCGGCAGGGTCCTCCACGACTAGCTCGAGCGCGGATTTCCGCAACCCACTGCTGACGAACAAGCACGCTATGAGGCCTTCATCGCATCCTACGTCCCGCCCAAGAGGTCGCGGAAACGGTCACGGTGAGCGTGCATAGTTTCGGGACCCAGAGAAGGTTGCGTGCCCTCGCGGTAGCACAGCTCGCGGACGCCTATCGCCCGCGACGGGGCGTTCCTGGCGGTAGCGGCACTGCGTTTAGCTCGTCGGCTACTCGGAGCATCTGAGCTCCGTAGCCTATCGACTGCACATGTCATGGGTTTAGGCACACGAATGGTGGCGTGGTAACGGTTCGCGTACCTTGCGGACGCCCGCGCGCGAAACCCGGCGTTGAAAACGGTGGTTATGCTGTCGGACCCCGAGGAAGATGCTAGCGACGCGCCGGTGGGCGCCGTCAGGTTGCTTAAACCCTTTCCTGTCGAGGAGCTGGAAGAGGCGCTCGACCAAGCCATTCGCCTCGTGCTCTAGGCCCAGGTGACCGGCGGAGGGAACTTGGGCTGACGCTGGAGCGCTGCGAGCGGCTTACACGCCCTACGAGGCAGCCGGCTACTACGCGCCGGCTGTGCGTGCAGTGATGGAAGCGGCGGTTCGGCGCCTTTCAGGACATCACCGAACGGCGTCGGGATACTGACGCCTTAATCGCCAGCGAGCGGCGATTCCGCAGTCTATTTACTTGCAGCCTGCGCCTGACAATCCCTCCCTAGACCGCGTCAGCGCGAACGAGCATCGGCTGGAACTTTCCGTAAGTTGCCGAACGCCATACCCATTCCAGCGGGCCGAATTGAAAATAGCGCAACCACAAGGAACTCAGGGTGAGATTGACGGCCCATACGGCGAAAACCACGTACATCAACTGGCAGTACTGCAGGGTGCCAAACAATTTCCACGGCCCCCAGATGAAGACGAACTGGCAAAGCACGCTCGCCAGCAGGTAGTTGGTCAAAGCCATCTTGCCCACGGCCGCGAGGAGCCGCTGAATCCGCTTCAAGGCACCCAGTTTGATCAGGATCATGACCACGGCGGCAATCGCCACCATGCCCGTCAGGCGCTGCAGATCGTAGGGCAGGGTCAGCCACTCGTCGTTGTTGAGGAAGAAGAAGCGCCCATGCGCGTACGTGCGGTACACGCCGACAATGACCAGCGGTACGGAAATACTGAATCCTATTAGTGCCGTCCACACGTATGTCGCAAGCGACAGCTCGGCAGTGAGGAATCCCAGTTGGAACAGGGCCATGCCTAATAGTGCGGGGCCGAGTACGTCGGGCATCAGATAGATGTGGAACGAGACACTCGTTCCGATGTAACGGTCAAGGCGTTGGTCGACGCCTTCCCAATAGCCTTGTTCGCGTTTCTTCTCGACATCCTTGTTGATTTCCTCGCGCGTTTGAAGGCGATGGGTGTCGATGACTCCCTGCCACGCCTTCTGCACGGAGCGCTCCGCAGCACTGACCGGCTGATGCTGCTGTTCCTTCGTCGCGACAGCTGCAGCTTGACGGGACAGGAGCATATTCTGCGCGATGTGGAAGTAGGACTCGTACGAGAAGGTACTCAACAAGGAGGATATGGCTACCAGCGCGAGCAAGACCCTTGGCCTGGCTTTCCGCAAGGGATACAGAAGAAGCAACGCAACCAGGCCGTAGTCGAAAAGGATGTCCCCGTCCCAGATGAGGCAACCATGGATCAGCCCGAACAACACGAGCACGATGTTCCTTCGCGTGTAGATATCCGCCGCCATGCCGCCTGCACCGCGTTTCTCGGCTCGACTGGTTAGCAAGACAACGCCGGCCCCGAACAGCATCGAGAACATGGCGCGCATCTTTCCCTCGAAGAACAACCACTTTATGTAGAACAACGCCAGATTCCAGTGCGCGTACGAACCCGCAAAGGCACCCAGTGACGTGCCGAAGGGAATGTCGTGTGCCGCCTGCACGTCGCCGAAGCTGTCGATGTTCATAACCAAGATGCACAGCAATGCGAATCCGCGAAGCACATCGATGCTGGATATGCGTTCGGCGCGGGTTGCTGGGACTACCATCGTCGGCGAGGAATTATCGCGCTCGTTCATCGTAGATGCGACAGGCATGACCCAACCATCGTAAGCGTCTGTGGTGGAATTCATCATTGGTATCGAGCTCTGTATGGAAGGATCGATTGGGCCGGTAATAACGAGGCGGCCTCGTCCGACAGGGTCAGCGATCGCATACGCGCAGTAGATCCGGGTATCACGCCATCAGCGTGGATGCGGGTGCTCGTAGTTGAAGGCCACGACTCTGAGCGCATGAGTGCTCTCGAGCGCGGCTGGGGTTGCTGCGTCTTTTAAAAAAATATGAATCTACGACTTCGATCRTAATATCTGGGGTGCGGACGGGCACGCTCCTGTCTCAGGAGCTGACAACCGAAGGATAAATCGTCATGAAACGCCGACGTGCCAAGGCGATGCGTTGGACGTTACGTTCACAAGGAACTAATCTGGGCTGCCTCGGTGCGCTTCGTCCAGCCACCTCCGGCGGCACGTGCAAGTTCACACTGAGGTCTAGTATGTCTCTAGAGCGCCGGCAAGGATTTGGCGTCTTCTATGCTCGGCCCAGCTTGGCAGCGGTGAGGTGACCTCCGCCTACCAAGTTTGCTCATTACCGGGAACCACGGCGGTGAAGGCGCTCGCCATTACGGGGTCTCGATCCATCGTCCGCAGCTAGATCGTTTCTGTGGCGTTTCGGTCGTGTTTCCTTCGATAACTCGACAGTTTCCCGGCTCGGTGTTTAGTCTGGAAGGGCTAAGTCGTTGTTATACGAGCTTAATTGCATATAGTACCGCGATTAGGTGTGCACAACCGTTCTACCAGCTATGGAAAGATGAGTGGAAGAAGCTCGATTTCGCAAGCATAAAAAAGACTTGGCTCAAGGAATAGGGTCTGCTCGAGTACCTTGCATGGTAGGGTGCTTGTAGAGCGTGAATCTGTCGCTGCCCGCTATTTGGCCGACCGAGTTCATGTCTCGACGGCGAACGGCTGCAAGCCGCTTTCCGGAAATACGAAGGGCCATCGTGCCGCAGTTATCCGAGCCCGTCTGTTCAATCGACTCCGTGAGCTCGAGTTGCGCCAATCCACCACCCGTTCTACTTTTGAAATCTGCGCTTGACGGGGCGGCTTACGCATCTCCGCCGATCGTCGACACTCGGTCGGATGTCGACGGAATTGTGGCCGCGACTTTCGCGCAGGCTCTATTAATCTTCGAGAAGGCGTGCAGCTGGGTTGCCTGCTGCCCCGCCAGCTTGGAAGTACCCGATTACACTAGCCACCGCGCGATGTTCTGTCATCGCCATGATTGCCGGCAGCGACACGCCCTGGCGACTCGCCTCGGTCACGAAACCCGATCGCAAACTGTGTCCGCCAAAATCCCCCTCGAGACCCGCGAGCTTGGCGCGCCGTTGCACAATCTCGCCCACGGCCGCCGGCGAGAGGGCAGGGCCGACCCTGTGTTTCCAAAGCCTCCTAAAGATCGCCCCCTCGGTGATGCCAGAGGCAACCAGCCAAGCATTCAACGCTTGCGCCGCGCGATCGAGAATCGGCTTATCCGGCGTCGATGCCGCCGTCACGCCCGCTTGTTGCGTCTTGCTGTGCTCCAAGCGATAGATGAAACCCTGCGGACCGATGCGGCGCAGGTCGCGCAGATCGGCGGCCGCGATCTCGCTGCGCCGGCGCCCACCGCTGGCGAATCCGAAGCAGAGCAGGGCGCGGTCGCGCAAGCCTTCCAGGCTCTCGTCGTCGCAGGTCGCCAGCATCGCCTCCAGTTCGGCAAGGGTGATCGCGGTCTTCTTGCGCGGCCGTACGCCGCGCTTCACGGCCGCGCGGGCGGCGCGGCTAAGCACCGTGCGGATCGCCGGTTGCTCGCACGGGTTCAGCACCTGCTTGAGCCGGTGCGCGGTCGATAGCACCGCGACCCGATGGCGCACCGTCGCCAGCGTCCACGGGCCGAGCTTGGCCTTGAGGCCGGCGGCCACCAGCGCCCGGTCCACAGCAGTTGGCAGCTCCCAAGCCAGTTCGCCCTCGGCCGAACGGCGCACCACGTGGTCGACCACGAACTGCAGCACGGTCGCTTCGGCCACCGGCAAAGTGAGCTCGACGCCGGTGCGCACCGCGTGCCAGCCGGCCCAGTAACGCAGGGCGCTGGCGTAGCTGCGCGTGGTGTTAGCCGCGGCCGCCTCGGCGAGCAGTTCGCGCACGGCGTCGGTGGCCTGCTGCGCCAGTTGAATCGGCAGCATCAGGCTGGAGGCCGGTTGGGCCAAGGTTGGAATGATGGAATTATATTTCATAATATGTAATGTATACTACGAAGAGGGGCACCTAGCCGCGATAATCATCACTTATCGTGACTACGAAACCAAGCGGGCAGGGCGTCGATCGAGGAGACCATTCCATGCGTACCGGTATCACTCAAGAGCAGGTCAACTCAGCCGCGGATGCAATTCTTGGCGCGGGCGAGAATCCGACAGTAGACAAGATTCGTGCCTCGCTCGGTACTGGATCGCCGAACACCGTCACGCGCATGCTCGACGTTTGGCGTAGCAGGCTCGGTGAGCGGTTCCGTGAGATGAGCGCCCTTCCAGACGTTCCTGGTTCGGTGGGGCAGGCGATGGTCGACCTGTGGCGGTTAGCTGTTGACCATGCCAACCGTGAGGCCGCAACCAACCTCAAGAACGAAGGCAGTGCATTGGAAGCCGCGCGCGCCGAGTTGGTTCAAGAAAAGGAAGAATGGGGGAACCGTTTGCAGGCAGCCGATGCTGAAACCATCCGGGCTGAGGCAGCCCTGGGGCTGGCCGAAAGCGCCCGGCAGATGCTAGACAGCCAGCTGGCGGAAAGCCACGCGCTCCGTGCGGATATCGTGCAGCAACGTGACCGTCTTCAGGCTATTGGCGATCAGCAGTCCTTGGAAATCAAAGAGCTTCGCGCGCAACTCGACCATTGGGAAAGCGTTTTCCGTGAAAGCCGTGAGCAGCAGGAAAGCTATCTCCGGACTGTTGAAAATCGTGCTCACCACGAGATTGATCGGGCCCGACAGGACGCAAAGCATTGGCAACAGCGTTACGAAACCCTGGAGCGAGTGCACCAAACGGCGCTTGCCACGTCTCAGACGGAACGCGACCTATTGAGCAATCAGCTACGAAAGGCCGATAACGAAGTGGCTCGATATTCCGGGGTCGTTTCAGCCTTAGAAAGGGCGATGGCCAAAGGCCAGGCAGTGGCGTCAAAACGTACAGCAGCAAAGGGAGCGGTCGGCAATAGCGGACCTGCAAAGGGCGGCCGAAAGAGAGCAGTGCGATCTCCGCGGAAGGATTGAGACTTTTGATAGCTATGTCGCGGTCCGTGTTGTTCAGGGCCGGGCATCCTCAAAAGATGACGCTGATAAGAGAACTGAGGGGGTAAGCCGGACAGATAGGTGTGGGTTTTTCAACGTCAAGCGGAGGTGCCAAGTAATGCGCTCGCGCACCCCTCAGCCGCGGCCGCCGCAAAGGTTTCCTCGCTTGCCCGCCTCGTGACTGGTAATCTGCCGCGAAATTACAGATCTCGCTGCCAACGGACCCCGGCCTAATGCGTACCCTCGATATCAAGTCTTTTTCCTGCATCGATAGAGCTTCTCTACAGGTGAACGACCTCACAGTAATCATCGGCCCTCAGGCCAGCGGCAAGAGCGTCATCTGCAAGCTTTTTTACTTCTTCAACGGCATCTTTTCGAATCTTCCCCATTGGGTGACGGATGCGCGCACCCCAACCGAGCTCAAGGACCGAATTCTCGAGGAGTTCAGCGACTGGTTTCAGCCGCCGTCATGGGGAACAAAGCAATTCGTGATCACCTTCACCACTGGTGAGCACGTCTTCACGGTGTCCCGTGTCAAGACTCGGAATGGCTCCCCCAAAGCTAAACTTGTTCTGTCGGAAAGGGCAGAGCAACTGCTCGAATCTGTCGCTGACGTCTACGCCAAAACTACCAGTGCGGCTAAAGGCCAAGCAGAGCGCGAACTTGATCCCTTCTATAGGTCGTTCACAGTCGTTCGAAAATATATTGAGAAGTCGCTCGGTAACGAACTTCCCGAGGATCAGCTTTATATTCCAGCTGGCAGATCCTTTTTCACTAGTGTCGGTAAGATTGTCACGGCGTTTGAAGATCGTTCGGTGCTTGATCCCCTCGTCGCTTACTTCGGCCGTTTAGTTACGAACCTGCGTGAGTCATCATTCTATGAGAGAGAAATTCCCAGCCCTCTTTTGAAGAACCTTGAAATGCTGCTGGGTGGAAAAGTAGTTCAAGAGCGCGGCAAGCAGTATCTAGCGACCGACGACGGTCGTAGTATCCCATTCAACGCGTTGTCGTCTGGTCAACAGGAGCTGCTCCCGTTGTTGTACGCCCTACGTTTCACGCTTTGGCGTGAGAAGGCGTCCCTGACATTTGTTGAAGAGCCAGAAGCTCACCTCTTTCCTAGCGCTCAAACGTCGTTAGTCGAGATGTTTGCGCAGATGGTTGCAGTCCCTCGCCGTCGAACTCAGTCGTCGAAGACTGCCGTTGCTCGAAGACTCGTCATAACCACGCACAGCCCTTACGTGTTAGCTAAGATCAATACTCTGATCAAGGCGGGCCAACTCGCACGAGGTATCCCAGTGGAGCGTAGAAAGGAGCTGGAAGCGATTGTTCCAGCGGTGTCATGGATCGCACCTGGCAGAGCATCTGCTTACGCTATCCACGACAGGAAGCTCATCCCCATTCTTGATGACTACGGCCTAATAAATTCGGACTACATAGATTCCGTGTCCGAACACACGGGCATGGAGTTCGACTCTCTACTCGACCTGGAGGCCTCGCTGTGAAAAAAGCCAAGGATGGTTGTGCGCCGAGTCGAGAGAAATACAACGTGTCGAAGGTCAAAGTTTCAGAACATGGAAAGTCTGCCGTATTCCTCAATCCAACACGAGGCGACGTCTTTGTTACTAAGATCGATGGCGGACTCGTAGAGAACGAAATTGCTGCCGATTATGTCGTATCCAAGCCAGGTGTAGGCGACGTTATCGTCGAGCTCAAAGGGAAGGAGGTCGATCGCGGATGCAAGCAAATCCTCGCGACGGCCAAGTTGCTCGACAAATGCGGAGCAAAGCGGGGACYGGTCAGTGCACTCATCGTTTGCACGCGTGTCCCGAGTAACGACGCCAGCATCTCCCGCATGAAAAACGAGTTTCTACAGAAGCACCGTACACGCCTTCATATCAGGGCAGGAAATCTCGAGCACGACTTCGAGCGACTGCTGGGCTCTAAGTAGAATCCGTCCGGGACCGCGCAGCCGCGATCGGARAACTACCAGCCTAGGTAGAGACTTGTCGACATCGCGCAGCGCACCGGCTAGGCATCTTCAGGGTGGTTAGGGGAATTGGCGACATCAATGGCCCGTGCGACACGAACTGGCAGTGCGCCGACATCAATTGGTAGGTGACGACATCTTCCTGAAAGCTCCGAGAAACCGCTTGGCTTACAAGTTGACATAATATACATTATGCGAACATGGAAAGGTCAGCACGCGGGGCGCGCCTGTCCCGCAGGTCGCCCCACTAACCTTGTGACGAACTGCAGACTAACCCTGTTACTCGTCGTGGCAGCGCGGATTCTCCGTCAGAAATATCCTCAATCGCCACTCGTCGAAAGCATCGATCTGACCGTTCTCGCCGAAGTCAAAATCGACAGACCAGTCGATCCCCTGGACGTCGCAGCCATAGCCGTGCTTCTGGTAACGAACGCCACCGCCAAGTTCACCTCGTGGGCCTATTGGCGTCGCTGCCCAGTCGTCATTGCTTGTCGGAAGCGAGATGCCTGAGGCTTTTAGTAAAGCTGTTGCATGCGCCACGGCATCAATATAGTTACGTATGAGGGTGAAAAGTTGCCTATCCATCGACGCCGCTCCCTTCGCTGAGGCAGGTGTAAAACGGCGTGGTGCAGGTAATCACGGCAAGCCAAGTAGGCTCTTGAACCCGCTCATCGCGACTTCCTTACCCAGCGCGCGGACGACCTTACCAGCGAGGACGAGCGCCTCCGACTGGTCGTCCTCCCATTCAATGTAAGCGTACGCCCCGGTCTTGAAGGCGAAATGGTCGCACATGCGCCGGAATTCCCTGCGCCGGGCCTTCTCCGGCATACCAAAGCCGAGCAGGTCCACGTACTGCTTCAGAGCCTCGGTCGCCAGCATGCGCCCTTCCACCATCCAGGTGTCGCTCGAGCCAGGATGGCGCAATTGAATGAGTCCCCGCACCTCCTCCGCCTCGCTTTCGTCGACGACATCCAGGGTAACTCCCGTGGCCAGTTGACGTGCGCGGCACGCGTCGACCCCGTACTCCATGTCGTATAGCGGCAGCAGGCTGCCAATAAAGCGCACCATGCGTTCGCTTTGACTGCGTTCCATCTGTGGTCCTCAAGATCAGTGGGTAKGTGTTTGATCGGTTTAATCCACGAGTACTATGGTGTCATAAAGTGCTGAATTAGATCCATAAATGACGAACATAAAGATAGCGAATAATGGCAGTTATTCGCTATCATGGCGTTGACAGCGCCTTGGGCGCACTCCTCCGGATCCACGAATGACCAAGGTCTGTGCCCTTCCCCGCTCCCGTGCCGGTCACGCGCAGGCCCTCGCCGCGATGCCGGCCGTGGCCCTGGCGATTCAGGAGCCGCGACCCGCGCTGGCGACGTCGGTGGACGACGTGCTCGCCCGCCTTGCTGCCTGGTCGAGCGACTTCGCCGCCGGCAGCGCCACCGCGACCGTGAAAGCGGTTCGCTCGGACTGGACCCAGTACCTGACCTGGTGCGATCTCGCCGGCGCCACGCCATTGCCGGCGACCGTCGCCCAGCTCGAGGCCTTCCTGGGCGCGGCGATCGACAAAGGCCGAAAGCGCGCCACCATCGATCGCTATCTGTATACCGTAGGCGTGGTGCATGTCGCCGCGGGGTTGCCGAATCCTTCGAAGGATCCGGACTGGCCGGTCAAGTGGAAAAAGCTCATCCGCCGCCTGACGACCACCGGTGGCCACGCACGCAAGCAAGCCGGTGAGCTCGACAGTGCCGGCATCACGGCGATCCTTGCCACCTTGGGCGACAGTCCTCGCGATTTGCGCGACGCCGCGTTGCTTTCGCTCGCTTCGGACACGCTGTGTCGGGAGTCCGAGCTCGTGGCGATCCAAGTCGACCACTTGCACCACAACCGCCGTCGCAACAGTTGGTCGTTGCACGTTCCGTTTTCCAAGACCAACCAGAACGGCACCGCGCCCGATTACCGTTTCGTCAGCCTGGAAACCATTGCGCGGATTCGCGCTTGGCAGGCCGTCGGCGGCGTCATCGAGGGCGCCCTCTTCCGGCCTGTGGGAGGGCGCCCGAAGGCGGACGCGTCATCCTCCCCTGCCCTGTTAGCCCAAGAGGTCGCGCGGATCTTTCGTCGGCGGGCAAAAGCGGCGGGACTGGAGAACGCTGCAGCTATCAGTGGGCATTCGGCTCGGATTGGCTCGGCCAACGATCTGGCCGAGCACGGCGCGAGCAGCACGCAGATTCAGCAAGCTGGTGGATGGAAGACGGACCGCATGGTCACTTATTACACGCGCAGGTCGTCAGCTGGAGCGGGCGCGATGGCAGCGCTCCGGAACAGAAAGAGCGAGGATTGAGTTGCCCCGAAATGCGGGGATCTGGCCACTTCGTTTGGGTGTCTCCCTCTCGCGTAGGGGTCGTCGTCCTTCGGGTAATGGCATCCATTCGCACTGCGTCGGCGATGGGCGATATCTTCATCGCGGCGCCGCGACGTGCAACGATTCGAATGATTGGGCACAAAGATCACGTATGCATTACATCATTGACGTAACCGGCGACGACATCGCCAAACTAGAAGACGACGAACTGCGCACCCTCGTCGCCCGGCTAGCGCTGGCTGAACTCGGTGCTCAGGGCTTGCCGTTAGTGGGTGTGACCGCAGGCGGCAACCAGGATGCTTCCGACGGCGGACTCGATGTTCACGTTGATTGCGGTGCGAGTTTGCCACGCCCGAGTTTCGTCCAACGCGCGATCACCGGCTTCCAAGTCAAGAAGCCCGACATGCCACCCCATGCCATCGAGTCCGAGATGCGTCCGAAAGGGATCCTCAGGCCGTCCATCAAGACCCTCATTGATCAGGGCGGGGCATACATCATCGTAAGCGGTCAAGGAACGTTGACCAAGTCGCGGCTCGATGAGCGACGCAGAGCCATCGCCAATGCCTGTAGCTCCGAGGCGAATGCAGGCAACTTGGCGGTTGATTTCTATGACCGGGACCGCTTGGCGACATGGGTCAATTGCTATCCTGGCGTCGCAACGTGGGTCCGAACAAAAGCCAACAGAGCATTAACGGGATGGAGCGCAATCGGCGATTGGATCGACACTTCGGTTAATAAGGCTCTGCCGCTTATCGTCAACGAAACGGCATGCGTGGAGGACGAAACACTACCAACCTCCGAGTTCGTCACAGTTGAAGAGGGGATCGACCGGTTACGCGTGCTCCTAGGAAGGTCTAGGGAGAGCGCACGACTAGTCGGCATGTCAGGAGTGGGGAAAACGCGGCTCGTTCACGCGCTTTTCGAAGCATCACACGGCAGAAACGCGCTCGACCCCTCGATGGCAATATACACAGACTACGGCCTCGAGCCGACGATCTCTGCGCGCGAAATCGCCCAGCATCTCGTTCAGAGTGGGACGCGTGCCATCCTAGTGGTCGACAACTGCAATGCTGCCACACATGCTGCGTTGACATCTGTCTGCGTTGCCCCGGCCAGCAGAGTCAGCCTGCTGACCGTTGAATATGACATCCAGGAGGACCAGCCAGAAAAGACGGACGTGTTTCGGCTGTACGCTACATCGACTGATGTTGTCGCCGACTGGCTTGCCGTTGCTTATCCCTTTCTATCGTCCGGTAACGCAGACAAAATCGTTAAGCTAAGCGACGGCAACTTCCGGGTCGCCGCGGCCATGGCAGATGCCCTGCTGCGGCATCCACCTACAGGGCAGCTTAAAAGCAGGGAGCTGTTTGACCGACTGTTTTACCCGCGCGGCGCAAAGGATCCCGAGACGCGTAAGGGTGCCGAGGACCTTTCGCTATTGTTCTCCGTTGACGGGACTGACACGTCGGAAGGCAGCGAGCTTGCCACAATTGCAAAACTACGCGCAGGCACTGCCGACTCCCTCTTTGAGGTCCTCTCGGGCCTCCACGACCGCGGTCTCGTGCAGCGCCGTGGCCAATGGAGAGCAGTCCTGCCACAAGCGATAGCCAACCGACTAGCCGCCGATGCGGTGAGGCGAATCCCGCCCGCGTCGCTCGATGCCTTCGGCCTGAATCTTTCCGAGCGGGCCCTTCGCTCTTTTGCGCGCCGCATGGGCGTTTTGCATGACAGCCCTGAGGCGCAAAATCTTCTAACTCGTTGGACTTCACCAGGCGGCCTTCTATATAGATCCTATCCGGATAACGACACGCACCGCGAAGTTCTGGCTAGCCTCGCTCCGTTGAATCCTCCGCTTGTGCTTGCCACGGTCGAAGCGATGTTTAAGATGCACCCAGTCGGAGAGCTCTTCATCGGGCAGCAGGCTCACTGGGTTCGCCTTATCCGTTCACTCGCAGTCGGTATTGACACGTTCGACACGGTTGCATTCTTGCTTGCCAAGTTCGTTTTGGCGGAATCCGAGAAGTCACCCTACCCCATTGCAGAAATTGCTTTCTCAAGCCTCTTTTTCTTTAACGGATCGGATACACCGGCTCCTGCATTGCAACGAAGAAACTTCATACGAAGTCTCGCAGAAGACCCCGATTTTCGCGCCGTAACGAGTACGGCAGTAAGCGCGCTGCTTGTTGCCGAGGCTCACTCCACGTTTGCCAGGTTCGGGCCTCTTCCCGCGACGACCTTGCCCAAGAATGACTCAGCGACGGAGTACGATCAGGTGCTCTGGGTAAGGGACGCACTTTTCCTTGCCGTAGAGCTTGACGGATCGCGCCTAGACACCAGAGCGTTACTTGCGAAACAGTTCTCCGCGTTGTGGAGAAAAGGTCATGCGCGTGGCGCAGTGCTCGATGCGATGCGCGCTGCCTCGCAGGGCTCCGCTTGGGTGGACGGGTGGGTCGCCGCGAGCGCCGTCTCGTGCTCGTCGCCCACGACCAGCGATAGTGACCAAACAGCCCTAGCTGCACTTATCGACGAACTTGCACCGCAGAGCCTCCATGATCGGGCCCGCGCGATCGTGTTATCAGGCCATCGAGCCTCCAGCGTTGGAGGCAAAAGTGCGAACCTGCCGTCACTATTGAGTGAACAGGCGGTTGCGGCAACCCAAATCGGGCGCGAGTTAGCGCGAGATGAGACCGTCCGACGTGTGTTTCTCCGCGAAGTTTTTGAATGCATTAGCGCATTCGGGGCATTCGCCTGCGGGCAGGGACTATGCGAGGCTGCCAGTGAGCCCGACCCTATCTGGGAGGAACTCATTAGTGCACTGCGTATCTCCCCTTTCGTCCATAGCCTTGGGGTGCCTGCTGGCTTCATCAAGGCATGGACCGAGCGAGACGGCCAAGCTGCCGGCGCTGCGCTGGACCGCATCGCAGTTGATGATGAGCTTATACATCTTCTTCCTGTGCTCGAGAACTCACAAGGACTTGGCGAAGCTGGTGCAAGGCGCCTGCTCTCCGCATTGAAAACGGCGGATGTCGACGCTTCACATTTCCGCGCGCTCGCCGTCAATAACTCTGATGTGCCAGGCGACCTTCTTTCAGAGATCCTTTTCGTGCTTGCAACGAGACGTGGCGGCCGCGAGATTGCGCTCCAAATCCTTCGAGGGCGGGTGCGAGCGGACAAATCCTCAGAGCGACCGACCGATACTGTCCTTGTTGAAGCGGGCCTGACCCTGCTGTCGGAATTTTCCTTCAACGGCATGGACGAGCGATTGGACGACGCAGTGTCGCGTACTATTGAAACCTGCTGTCACGACGACGCAGGTGCCTCGGTGGTGTACAAAATGGTCCGCGCCCTCGAGCGCTCCCTGGCACAAGCCACGCTCTCGCCGGGATCAGTGACCCTGACACTTTCTGCTCTCCTAAAGGTCCACCCTTCAATCGCGCTCGGCATCGTTCTGGTGCCCGTTCCCAAGCGTGGGGAGGCAGGTTACCGGCATCCCTCGCGCCGGTTTGCCGTACCTATAGGCAACGTCGCTCCGCACGTGACCATCCAATGGGCCACGGAAGACCCAAGCGTCCGTTTTGCTGCCTTAGGTCGAAACATGGCTCTTTTCATGAATGACTCTTCCGCCGAGGGAGATTGTCCGTCTTCCGCGTTCCTCGATGTTCTCGCCGCCGCGCCGGACAAAAAATCCTTCCTCGGCGACATCGTCGAACGTCTGATGCCCACCACGTGGAGCAGTACGACAGCAACTATCCTTGAAAAGCGGTTCGCGGCGTTAGATTCGATGCGGCTCTCGGTCAGTGGCCTTGATGCTTGGCTCCGTCATGGCCGACACGAAGTTAATAATGCCGTTGCCGACGAACGGCGAAAGGCCCGTGAACGTGAAGAATCGTTCGAGCCATGACGACCGAGGCGGTCCGCGCAGGCTATCCGCCTCTTCGAGCGCCTGGCGCTGCCGCCCAGGCATAGCCGCGAGCGGGCGGCTGAGCCGTCGTCATATTATGTCTCTTGGACAGGGGCACCGATAACCAAAGCGTAAGCTAGTCTGGCAAGCCCTGAGCACGCGCTTGAGTCAAGAAGCGGCGTTGCAATGGCTTCACGTCGACGCTATTAGCTCACCTCGAGAGTGACTTGTTACGTCGATCGCGGTGCTCAACTCGACGCGGCAAGCACGGCCATGCCCGCAGCCGTGGCTACCCTCACCAAAGCCGAACAAACACACACGGCATATTGACGTGTGCGCCTTGCGCCAAGTTTCGTCAATCGGTGCCGCTTATTTCAGCGTCCATACTTTTACGGCGGTCTCCGCCATCGCGACTTGTCGAACATTGATTGCGTCGGGGCTCCATTCGTTAGCGTCTCCGATCATCCGCGTAAATATAAACTTGGATTTGGCGAGCTCGGAACGTTTGGAGACGAAATCGTCGTTTCCGATGGAACTGTTGATGCGGGCCGACAAAATGGCCATGTTACCTAGACGCCTTTGATATGCGCGAACATCGTCGCTCGCCCACCGCTTCAACCAGGCGTCGGACGGCGACAGTGGAAGAACGTGCTCTAGGTTTACCTTGCCCGTGTCTGAGCTAGGCACCACCTCGCCCTGGGGATCACTGCCCTGCTCCAGCGAGCGGAGGTAATATCGCGCCAGAGCCTGCTTGGAGATTGTGGCCGTGGCGAAGGCTTGCAGAAAAGCTGAATCCGATGGAAGCGTTGTAAATCCTTTGAGGATGTCGGCGATGGACGTCAGCTTGCCTTCGGACACTTGGCGCGCTGCGTCACTGTAGATACGTTCGAGCGTACCTCCGCCCGCCCCACCCACAATCTGAAACCGAACGGCCACTGACACCAGCTTCCGAAACGCTTTGCTGACATTTCGCGCGTCGAATTTGTCCAAGATAGCCAGAAGGAGTGGCCTCATCTGGACCATTCCGAGCAGGTTGAATGCTATAACCGATTCGCGGGTGGCGTGATCAAATTTGTTCCAAAACTCGTGCTCGGTATTAATGAGCGAAGCATAGACTCGCGACGTATTACTTAGTTCCGTCGAGAAGGCTAACGCGAGCTTCTTACTGGTAATGCGCCGCTTGATAAGACCGAAGAGATCTTTCTCGCGGACAAGACCGTACTTAGACATGGCGAAGTGGCGAAGATATGTCACGACGAGAGGATCGTCGGACGCACTTTCTAATGTCGCCACCATGGTCAACCAGCGATTTTTCGTCTCTTCGATTTTGTCGGAGGACCGGTGAAACAAATAGTTCTTCAGCAAGTCCGAAATGGCCAACTCTAAGCCGCGATCGTTAAGCGTCTCGAAGATGACGAAGGCATTACTGTCGTCAGAGGCTACGACCAGGATAACCTTGAGGTTGGCTTCTAGATAGTCAAGCCACTCGTGTAGAGCTTCCTCGGAGTCTTTTGACTGTTCGCAGATGCGATCGATGTAGTCGCGAATACGCTCAGCGGCAGAGATGAGCCGAGCGTGGGACTGCCGCGGGTACTTGCTGCGATCCAGGTCGCGGCGGTTTTCGATCAGCTCCTGATACAGTTCGTTATCGACCTCGTTGAGCGTCAGTTTGGCTTCCCTCTCCTTCGTCTTCCGATCGACGTTGGCCAGGTAGTCGTTACGGATGGAGTTTTCCGCCTCCGGATCACCGTCGTCGCGGAAGCGGTCTCGGATCGCTCCGATCAGGAGGCTAACCGTGGTCAGGCGCTGCTGGCCATCAACGACCTCGAAGCGGCGATCGAACGGTCCGGTCACCACCAGCGAGCCAAGGAAGTACTCTCGCTCTCCGCCTTTGATCGCATCGTGGATATCGCTGAGCAGCGCATCAACATGCTCAGCTTCCCACGCATAGGACCGTTGATACGGTGGGACGCGAAAGCGCCGCGTCTTGAGCACGTTGCTAATCCCATCCAACTGGATGTTGATCTCTTGTACCTGCGACATCGTACGCCCCTGTACCGTCCGTGATGTGCCAATGCAAGCTGTGTACCATAAGACGACACCTCGGTGAAGTGGGCCCGAGGGCGGCATCTGCTATGGTCGGCGTGGGCCCGTTGGCACGTCGCTGCAACGCATGCCGCTACGACCGTCCGGCGTTATTCGTTCCGAAAAAGAGCACATGCTCCTCTAAATCCTCCAGATGTTCGCGTCTGGCGGCCCCAAGCGTCGTGGTAACGTCTGCCTCGATATTACGCATGGCATTGCCGCCGGCCATGCCATGCAAGGCCAAGCGAAAGGCCGCCTGCGCTCGATGGTAAGCGTCAAAGTTCTCCACGGTGGCAGCAAAGGCACGAGTGAGCTCGCAGCGGTCCACGAAGCGATCATCGATGCTCTCGAATATACGTCTTTCCAAGGCGCGCCCCGCATTCTCGATCGACCCGGCGCGCGCGAGCGACTGCATCGACATGCCCATGCCGTATCGGGAGGCACCAGGGTGAATGGCCTGCTCGACCAGTTCGTAAACGGCCTGGTTAAAGACCCATGCAACATCAAAATAGCTTGCGATCTCGACTGCCGTGACAGCGGCGAACTGTGCTTCGTGGGCGACCATGTGGCGTGTTCTGAAAAGGTTCGCCAGTCCCACCAACAGTTCGTCTACTTGCGCGATCAGCGGGGGTGAGTCGCCGCGGGGTGCATCGCGGGACACTTCGCGAGGCAGCTCTTCAAAGAGGGCAAGGATTTCATCATCGGAAGGTTCGACGAACTCACGTAGATGCGACAGGAGATGGCGAAAGGTGTGCCGCTTCCCCCTTCTGCGAACAGCGCCTCAAAATGCGACGCAATATGTTCCACGCTGCTAATCGGCAGCGAGTGCGCAACTAGGTCACCGAACGTGATCTGTCTCAGACTCAGCGCCTTGGTCAGAGCGAAGTCGAATCGAAGGTGCTCCTTGAAGCCCTCGACTCGATCCAGGAACGGCGGCCCGTGATCAATGAGCCGTTTGATCGCGTCGCGAACCGCCACTTCGATGCAAGCGACGATGCCTATCACGTGCAGTGCCTGGGCAAGGCTCTCGCCCTCCCCGAGGCGGCGGAAGCTGTTAGTCAGGTCGGCGAGATCCGCGCGTCGTGGCGAAAAATCGCCTTGGTTGCGGGCATAGCGCTCGCGTATCTCGTTGATTACGTCGCGTTTCGACATGGTGCCCTTTGGAAGCTGGCCGGAGCGGGCGGCGACCCGCGTCTTGCCGATCTTGCCATACCACGGCCGCACCTCGGGGATAAAGTCACCCGAGCGCGCCTGCATCGCCGGTCGCACCCGGCCAGCGTCGACGCCAGTCATCGCAGTCGTCGGTGACCACAACGAGCATGGCACGTGCCGCAGGCAATTTCGCAGCGAAGCGGTCAACGTATGCCTGATGTCCCGCTGCCGCGCCGGTTCTAGCGCTACGTAAGCACCGAGCCCAACTGCCGCAACTGCGACCGTCGACAAGGTCTTCAGTCGCAGCTCCAGGTTGAGCACGTTTACGACGGCCGGATCACTTGATCAATCTGTAGCGCTCAGAAAGGCCAATCAGTTCAGAAGAAGCCGAAAGGCATCTTGGTGGACAATGGCAGAGCAAGAACGGTCTTCCGAATGTTGGCCGCTCGCACCTTTATTTGCCCCGGATAGTTTCTTGCCGCAACACGCTCGGGCGACTTAAAGGCATTGCCATGCAAGTCGTCCCCTGCAACAAGTTTGTGAAGGTCGTCGATGGCAAGGTCGAGCGCCAGTTTCCCATCCTCACTACGCGCATTGGCGAAGTACGCATCCACACGAGACGAGAGTCGATCCAGACCTTGCAAAATGGCCCGCTCTTCGGTCGGCCGGGCGCCATCCTCACGCCAGTACGCCTGTCCGGCAAGCGCGTAGTCATCCAGTGCGGTGTCAATCTGCTCGATATGGCGCTGTTGCGCTGAACGCCGGTAGGTCCAGTTTGCTGTAAACCAAGCGACAGCCCCACTCGTCACCAAGTTCAAGCCCCACTTCGCAATCTCCGTTGCGGTGCCCATATCAGGCGAACTACCGGTCAACTGAGGTGGTGATCGGCGCCGGGGGCTTTGACGCCGCCATCGCGCACCTTGAGCGCCTCCTCGATAAACATCTCGGCCATACGCTTATAGCGCCGCGCCGCCGCAGTGTTGGCCACCAGTTTCAGGTTGCTGTGGATCACGGACGCGGCGAAGGCGTAGCGGCGAACTAAGCCGCCAAAGGCCTCTTCGAGAAACGACGAGCCAAAGCCCTCTGTGTTATCCATAACCACTTCAACCTGGCCCTGCTCCAGGGCAGGTGCCAGAAAGCGATCGCGGAAATCCTGACCGTTGTACGGGCCGTCGCTGGGGAAGCGGCCACCAGGAATGTCAGAGAAATCTCTTGCAATATCAATCATCTTTGTCATTCCCGTCGCTCTCGGCGTAGTTCTCTACTACCCACTCGATAAATGTCCCACGAAATGGGGCCGGTAGTTTGGACAATTCAACCTTGCTCTTGGTGCCCGGTTCTTTCTTGTACACGTACAGCCCAGTTCCACTGATGATGCGCAAGCTGCCCTTCGCGTCATGCTGTTCAATGTAGCCTTGGATGTCGCGCTTCAACCCGTTACCGCGATGGACCTCGTTCATCCGGCTGCGATCTACCGATATCGCAGCCTCGATCATTTTCGCGTGATCTTTCAGTAGTGCCTGAAGCATGCCAAGGCCGCTAAACCCGCTGCGGATAATTTCCCACAGGCGGCTCTTTGGCAGAGTCCGCGGGATCGTCACCCCATGGTCGACAAACATGACCGTCAGCTTGTTTGCCGCCGCATTGACCGAGGCTGACATCCACCAACGCCTGGTATCGTCCCGCGCCGAATCGTCATAGGCATGTTGGTGGGCGTTAGTCATCGCCTCCACCAGACCGTCGTAGAGCGCCGGGGCATCGCGCAATTTCGCACCCAAACCCTCGATCGCCTTGCGGAGCTCCTTGGCCTTGTCGCCTTCTGTACGGTGGCCCGAAATGAACTCCAAGAAGCGCTCACCCTCGGGATCGTCGGCGTCCATTTCATCATAGGGCGTGTTAAGGACGGTGAAGAACCCCATTTCCTTCAGTCGCCTGCGGACTGCGGGGTGCCATGAGGGCAGATCCAGTGCCGATAGGCGCCGGTGAGACGTTTTCTCGGTCCAGCGGTCAAACTCCGCCACCATCAGCAGCGCGCCAGCGGCCGTGATCGACCCAATATTCGTAAAATCGACCCAAAACTTGCCCTTGAGCAACCCGGCCATACGCCGCACCTTCTCAAGGAAATCAACGGTCTCCAAGTAATTGGCGCGAAGGTTGAGATCCGTGGGTGGTGTCACACACCGCAACACACGTCCAACGTTGTCGGGAACAAGGCGAAGCGGGGCGTCGGTAAACGCACTCGCTTCACGTGCCTGCCGGAGGCGGCGACGCCGAGCGAGCTTGCGCACGCGCGTCAAGGTGTGCCGTTCGCGTCGACGGACTAATCTGACATGCTCCGATATCACCAGCCGCTCCCTGCTTCCCCTTAACCGGCGGATGCTACAGTTTTCTCGTCTGGAGGCCAATCGACCGGGCCGCCCTGCACGGACCCCGGCCCGACGGTGTTTTCATTGGCAAACTCACGCTCGGTGATCGGCGCCGAGATTTCCCGGCAGCGAGTGCTGGAGCAGCATCGCGTGTAGACGATCCCGCTCGGCAGCCAGGGCCAAAGCGGTGGCCTGACTGGCCGCCAAGGCTTCGCTGGCTTGCGCTGCTATCGCCCGGACGGCTCCTAACGCCTCGCGCTCCCGGCGGAGATCGGCGGCCACATGATCGTGCAAGCTCGCGTCCGCCTTGGCGGCCGTCCGCACTAACTGAAGCGCTTGCTCCAGCTGGTCTACCCGATCGCTCAACGTAGCGACAGTGGTCTGTGCCGCGCCCAGTTCGCCGCCCTGTAGCTCGGCGAGTTGCCGGGCTTCGCTGAGCGCGTTGGCAGACTCGGTGGCCGCCGCCCGCAGCGCAAGGGCTTGCACTTCGAAGGCGCGCGTGGCTTCGCTTGCGGCCTCCAGCTCGGCCTGCTGCGAGGCGCAGCGCACGTCGGCCGCGGCCAATAGGCTGGTAAGGCGGGTCTGCTCGGCCGTGGCCATAGTCCCCTCACGCTGCAACCGCTCCACCTCGCGGTCTCGCTGTTTGAGCATCTCGGCAGCCTCACGGGCTTGCTCGCTGACCCGGGTTAGCTCGGCCTGCAGTACCTCGTTGCGCGCTTGCAGGGCTTGGAACTCCTCGCGCAGCGCCGTGACCAGCCGCTCGGTGGCGGCGCGTTCACTGGTGAGCGCGGCCTGATCGCGAGTCAGCTGCGCCGCTTCCGCGGCCAGCGCCGCCCGATCGTCCGCGAGGGCGCCGAGCGCCGGGGCGAGCCCGTCCTCGGCGACGCGAGTGGCGTCGGCCCGTAGCCGTTCCCACAGGGCGAGTAATTCCGTGGGGACGGCGCTCGGCTCCGCGGTCTGGCGACCCTGGCGAAACCACGCATCGAGCTTGGGGTGGATCGTGTTGGGCGAGCCGCCGCCGGCGATGCGCCGTATGAATTCCACCGTGGGCTTGACGCCCTCCAGCGCGAACGCCGCCTCGGCGATCGCGTCGACGTCCGCTTGCTCCAGTGGGCCCCGACGCACACCGCAGCGGGCCTCCCATGCATCGCGCACCTGCTGTTCAAGCGCATTCAAGGGATTCGCATCATGCATGGCGGACGCTCGGTGGAGGGTGCGTCGAGGCTACGCGCCTCCCAGTAACGGTGCAACAAAATATACCATACATACGGTATATTATTCGCTAATAACGACCTCTGACAATGCCACTTGTCAGAGGTTGATAAGCCCATTACGCTGACCCTACCTGCTCCTCTGCGCACGGATGCTCCGCATGCACACTCGCCGCCTCACCCGCGCCGCTCCTATGCGCTGCGCTTTCGCGGGCGCCCTAGCGCTGGCCACCGCCGCGACCGCGCAGCCGGCCCTGCCGGCGCTACGGGTCGTGAAGCATCAGCAGCTGACCTGCGGGACCCAGGTGATCCACGACACCCAGGTCAATGTCTCCGAGGAGGCGCTCCAGGTGCGGCTGATCTGGCAACTGGGCGAGCTCGCTGCGTACGCCGATTTGAACGTCGTCGGTCAGGTCAATGCCCGGCAGCAGGAACTTCGTGCGGGTCAGGCCTATCGCGCGATCACCGTGAGTTCGGTGGTCAAGGCGCTTCGGCCGGACGGCCGGGCTGCCGTCGCCCTAGTGTATACGCTGCAGAAGGCGGACGCCCCGTCGGCCGCCTGCGGCTACGTCGACGCGGTCATCGACGTAGGCCGGCCGGTGCAGCTGATCGGCTCGGACGGCTTGCCGGTCACCCTGACCCTCCTTCTGCCCTCACCGCCCGCGCCCTCCTCGGGACCGTCTGATGACCACGGCTGAGGAAGGATRCAGTGGCCGTATCTCGGCTCGCGGCCGTCGGCGCGCGTGATGGCCCAACGCACGGACGTCGTCGCCCTGCCCTTCCAGGCCACGCGGGAGCGCTTGGCCGCGCACCTGCGCGCCGCCCGCGGCGCTGAGGCGGGCACCGCCAGCAACGAAGGCCTCATCCCGCTCGCCGAAGCCGCCGGTGACCGCCTCGCCCCGGTCGCGGCGGCGATCGTCGGCCCGTTGGGCGCACCGTTTCGTTTCGCGTTGTCCGACGCGCAAGCAACTAGCGCGCGCGACTATGTCGTCCAGCAACAGCGCCACGGCACGCGGGGCCTGGCGGCGAGCAGTCATCGGACGCGTGCGGCCGACTGGCTGACCTGGCTGGCCTTTTGTGCCCATTACGATCGGGTCGTCCTGCCGGCGCGCTTTGACGACGTGCGCGAGTTGCTCGATCAGCTGGTCGCCGCCGGACGCAAGAAGGCCACGCTCGAGCACCTGCTCTGGTCGCTGGCGGACATTCACCGTCGGCATGGCTGCCMGAATCCGATGGACGGCGCGATCGCGCGCGACTACTGGCGCGACTTGGTCCGTGAACAGCTCGAGGGCGAGCAGCGCCAGGCTGCCCCGATGACCCTTGAGCTGCTCGAGCAACTGGTCACGGCGCTGCAGACGGAGACCGTGACGGTGCGCCGGGTCGCGCCGACGCTACGGTCGCTGGCGGAGGAGGCGCAACGGCGGCGCCGGGCGCGGGACGCGGCGATGCTGCACGTGGCCTACGACCTGATGTTGCGCTCCGCCGAACTGGTCGCCATGGAATGGGCTCACCTGGCGCCGCTGCCGCAGGGGGGCGGCACGTATCGACTGGGCAAGACCAAAACCGATCAGGCGGGCGCAGGACGCACCCTGTACCTGCGTCAGGCCACGTTAGCCGCTCTCGAGGCCTGGCGCGCGCATTCCTCCGAGGGTACCTTCATCTTTCATGCCGTCGTGGATGATCGAGATCTGGATCTCGCCGCCGCGCCGACCGAGGCGATCCGTCTTCAATGGCAGGCACGTATCGCTCGTGCCCGAGAACGTGAGGACCGCAAACTTGGTACACGGGAAGTCAGTGTAGTGTTCCGGCGGGCCGCGGCACTGGCCGGGTTGGACCTTGACCTGCATTGGCTATCCGGTCACTCGGCGCGCGTGGGTGCGGCCCAGGACATGGTGCGTGCCGGCTCATCCACCGCGCAGGTGCAGGTCGCCGGGCGTTGGGCGAGCGAACGGATGCCCATCCGCTACGCGGAACGCGTGCTTGCTCAAGACGCCGGCGAGGATCGGTTTGCCAAGCTGGCCGCCATGCAACGACGCCGCGGCGGAACCTAACCCTGTCGTCGACGACGGCGGAACCGCTAACCTCTTCGAGAAAACATCCTTACAGGTCGTTCGGATCCAGACCTTGACCTCTACGGTGACGCGGTTGCCGCCTACCTCGATGCGCTGGTCCGCTGCGAGCCACCGGCGACAGGCCACTTTCGTACGATCTGACCGAGACGGTTGGTGAGGTGAGCTGGCACCTTGCCTTCATTGACGCCCTAATCGAGGGTGACGTCCGCGAAGCCTTGAACAGCATCCACCAATGGCAAAGCCAACTGCTGTCGTTGCAAGCATGGGTGACCGTGCTTGCGTCCGGCCGGTTTGACGACGACGCGAACTGGACCATCCGGTCGCACTGGGTCGAGCCCGTCGCCACCTGGTGCCTGTTGCAGGCCAGCCGCCACCCGCGACCGTTTGGGAAACATTGCCACCCGCGTTGTCCACTACGGTCGCCTTGCGAATGATCCCACCTACAAGGACAGACTCGAGGGCGACAAGGGAAACCGCTACCTCAATCGGCCTCAGCGGGAGCGTTAACTCGCCGCCATCGGCTCAGTCTGGTCGACGTTGCATCCGTTTCTCCATCACCTCGCGTCTGTCGATGACGCTTTTTGGCGACTGACCATCGATTTCCGCAATCAGGCCAGTCACTCGATTGCCCCTCGCCTTGAGGCGGAATTCACACAGATGGTCAAGCGCCGCATCGAACCCTTCCAAGACAGACAGCGGCGCCTGTAAGTTCAAAGCCCGTGTCCGTATTGGTTGCTATCGCTTAGATGGGCCGGGTTTGAATAGGACGGCGCCATGCGAGTGCTGCTCGCCTAAACGTATGTCATGGCACCGAGCCGTATTGTCACGCGACGTATTCATGCTCCTCAGCATCGGGCGCGACATCCACCACTTGGCCGTCGATGATGTGAACGTTTCGCTGGGCGCGCGCGGCAAGATCGGGATCGTGAGTGACCATGACGATGGTGGCGCCTTCGCGGTGGATCTCCTCAAGCAGTTCCATGACACCGCGGGCCATCTGCGTGTCGAGGTTACCGGTCGGCTCATCCGCCAGGAGCAAGCGCGGCGAACCGGCCAGTGCACGCGCGATGGCGACGCGCTGCTGCTGACCACCGGAGAGTTCCGCCGGGTAGTGCTTGGCGCGCGAAGCGAGGCCGACGCGCTCGAGGGCATCCATGATCCGCTGCTTGCGCTCGGCTGCCTTCATGCCGCGATAGCGCAGCGGAACTTCCACGTTGTCGAACACGTTGAGGTCGGGAATCAGGTTGAAGGCCTGGAAGATGAAGCCGATCTTCTCGTTGCGGATACGCGAACGGGCGTTGTCGTCCAGCTGGCTGACCTCGACGCCGTCGAGGTGGTACTGCCCACCCGTGAAGGTTTCGAGCAAGCCGGCGATCGTCAGGAAGGTGGTCTTGCCCGAACCCGAGGGGCCGGTGACGGCGACGAACTCGCCTTCCTTCACGTCGATGTTGAAGTCACGCAAGGCGTAGGTCTCGACGACTTCCGTGCGGTAGACCTTGGCGAGATGGGTCATCTTAAGCATCACGATTTCTTCGTTGTTAAGGGAATGTCGTTGAATCAGCGGCTAATGGCGACGTGTTTCGCGTCGCCGAAGGTGTCGGCACCGGAGATGACGATCTCGTCGCCCTCTTTCAGGCCGCTCAGGATTTCGACCTTGTCGATGCTGCTCGCACCGACACGGACGTCACGACGATCGGCCATGCCGTCGGCAACGACGTAGGCGTAGCGTCCAGCGCTCTCGTCGACAAACGAGCCGCGCTGCACGGTGAGCACGTTGTCACGCTTGTCGAGAAGCACGCGAACGGAGAGACGCTGGCTCTGGCGGAGCTGGCTCGGCGTGGCACCGTCGAAGCGCAGGCGGGCGGCGACTTCGCCGTTGACCACCTCGGGCGAGATCGCACTGACCTTGCCGTTCCAGACCTTGCCGTTGCCGCCGATCTCGCCCGGCATGCCGATCGCGAGATCCCGCGCGAAGCTCTCGGGCACCTTCATCTCCACCTGCAGGGCGGAAAGATCGATGACGCTGAGCAGCTGTGCATCCTTCGCGACGGTAGCGCGCTCGGCGATGAACGCCTGGCCCACCTGGCCGTCGACCGGCGACTTCACGTTGAGCTCCTCCACCTGGCGCTCCAGGTCCTGCACCAGCAGCACCTGGCGGTCATAGGCGAGCTTCTTCGCCTGGATGTCGAAGGTCAGGCTGCCGTTGTCGGTGGTGAGATCGGACTGCGCGTGCTTCACCGTGACGTCGGCTTTGTCGAGTGTGGACTTGGCCTTGTCGACATCGGCGACCGGAACCGCACCCTTGGCGAAGGCGCCTTCGTAGCGCTTGAGGTCGCGCTGGCCGGCGGTCTGGTCGATGACCGCGTTGTCGTAGGCCTTCTGCAGTTCCGACCGCTTCTTCGTCGCGTCGATCTGCGCGCGAAGGAATTCCACCTTCGCGGCATCGGCGGCGGAGCGTTGCTGGGCCAGCTTGGCGGCAAGGTCTGGGCTGGTAATGACGGCGAGCACCTGATCCTTCTTCACCACGTCGCCCGGATGCACCGTCAGCATCACCGCGCCGGCGGAGGCGGCATATAGCGTGGGGCTCACGGCGGCGACAACCTTACCTTCCGCTGCGATGTCGCGGACGAAAGGTCCGCGGGTCACCGTGGCAAAGCTCAGACGCGAGGCGCTCACCGAGCTGTCCGCGGAGAACATCGTGGCGACATGGGGCAGCGCGAATGCGAGCGCGGCGACCACAGCAACGCCGGCGCCGATGTAAATCAGCTTGCGGCTACGGTTGGAGCCGACTTCGACGAGGCGGTCCGTGGCAGACGTATCACGGATCATGTGGCTCTTCCTAATAGGTATCCAGGCCTGACAAGCACTTGCATTCCGAGTCCACGCCTATCATCTGAAGAATCGCGGAGGCGATGACGACTTCCAGACGTCTTCAAGCATCTCAACACGAACGCTTAGTTGCGATTGGTGGAAGACGCGACCGCCAGGAGCCCATACCGTGGTTCGATGAATCGATCCGGTACACCCTCGCTCGTCCCCAACATTTGCGGCAACGGCGACGGTCTCCAAACCCGACGTATTGATATTCCTGAGACCAAGCACGCACGCAATGTGTAAGGAGCTCGAGAGCTAGTCGAGCCGCGCGACACGACGGACTGAGCGCGTTGTCGCGATTCTCATAAGCGATTGCAGAAACGATGCGACTTGTGAGTTGCGAGACGGTACGAATTCATTGCGTTAAAACTGATAAGCCCCGCTGCCGCAAGGCCTTTAATATCCACCTTCGCTATACGGCTTAAACAAGGAAACCAAGACCTTACGATCTCCAGTGTATGGCCTTCGCCCGTGAGCTACCTGCATATTATCAACCAGAAGCACGTCACCGTCACGCCAGGGAAATTGCACCGAATGGTCGGCGTACGCCTGACGAACGCGCTCAAGCATGGCGGTCGGAATTTCGCCACCGTCGCCAAAGTAAGCATTGCGCGGCAATTCGTCGGCCCCGAACACATCAATCAGAGACCGCGCCGCCGCTTCTCCCATGCTTGATACGTGAAATAGATGAGCCTGATTAAACAACAATTTTTCGCCGGTCTGTGGATGGGTTGCAGCACCTTGGCAAACCTGTACGGTCCGCAACCTATCTTCAGCAATCCATTCGTACTCAATATCATGGGCGTCGCAATAGGCGCCTACCTGCGCGCGATCTTCCGTCTGAAACACAGTTTGCCACGACAAGTCTACGTACGGCCGATAATGCCGCATGTATTTGACGCCACGCCTCTCGAACTCGCTTAGGATTTCGTCACCTACTGCGCGGGTCACCGCCCTAACATTGGAGAGAGGGGTTTCTCCACCGGTTGTCGCGGCCTTGATGCACGCAAACGCCAGGAGCGTCGGCCAGTCACGCTGATATGCATTCTCGCAATGGAGAGGAATCTCCAATGCCGGCGGAAACTCCGTTGCGCTGAAGACCCGTGATCCAAGCGACGTCCTTGGAGTTGACCGATAGATATAGTTCAGCGCGTCAGTTGTTATACCACGCGTGGCATCGGCGAATGCATCCGCAGAATCAATGGAGTATCCACGAAATAAGATCGAACCACTTTCGATTAATCTATCGCGGATCTGCTCGCGGTTGGAAGACAGGCAATCGAGAAGGGACTGAGAACCTGAAGACTCCACAAGCAGTGGGAAGTCGACAGGCCCGCGTTCGTCAAGCGCTTTAAACGTAATCATGAATACCCTGACGGGAAAAGAAACTAGTGAAATCGCCTGGCACCACACGCCTTCGGCG
>NZ_JBFUAT010000038.1:0-41780 GCF_056406135.1 Luteibacter sp. P1_D3
TCGAGGAAGAAGAGCAGGAGATGTTCAAGGACGCCAAGAAGCTGCTGAGCAAGGAGGAGCTCAACGAGCTGGGCACCCGCATGGAAGCCCGGAAGGCAGAGCTTTTGGCCGAGTTCAAAGCGGCAGCCTGATCTCTACCTCGCCGTGAAGTAGGTTTACTTCATGGCAGCCGACGTCGGGATTGCGTTAGGCAAGGTCTGATTTCCCCTCATACCACCGGCGCCCATGCGGCGCCGGTGGTGTGTCATGGGCACAACTCAGGGCGTCAGCACGACCTTGCGGCAATCTTCTTCCTTCTTATCGAAGATCTCGTAGCCGCGCGCCGCATCCGCGAGCTTCATGCGGTGCGAAATGATGATGTCCGGCTGCAGTTTGCCGTCCTCGATGAAATTGAGGAGCTCGGGCAGGTACTTCTGCACATGGGTCTGTCCCATCGCAAGGGTGAGGCCTTTGTCGAACGCATCGCCGATCAGGAAGGCGTGGATAAAGCCCGCGTAGACGCCCGGGATGCTGACCACGCCGCCGCGGCGCGTGGCAGTAATGCATTGGCGAACGACTTCGCCTGAACTCGTTTCCAGTTTCAGGGCACTCAGAACGGTCTCGGTGGTGCTTCCCTTCGCCTCGAACCCGACCGCATCGATGCTGGCGTCGACGCCTCGGCCTGCTGTTTGTTCGAGGATGAACTCGGACGGGTCGGTGGCGCTGAAGTCGACAGGTATGACATCAAATGCGGAGACCGCAAAATCGAGGCGATAACGTTCCTCATCGACCATGAAGATACGTTCTGCGCCGAGCATGCGTGCGCAAGCGGCCGCCATCAGGCCGACCGGTCCTGCGCCGAATATAGCGACGGTGGAGCCGCGCTCGATCTTCGCATTCAGCACCGCCTGATAGCCCGTCGGCAGGATGTCCGAGAGGAATAGAACGCGTTCGTCGGCAAGGCTGCCGGGAACCTTGAACGGGCCGACGTTGGCCTTGGGTACGCGGACGAACTCCGCCTGACCGCCGGGTACCCCTCCGTAGAGATGCGAGTAGCCGAAGAGTGCCGCGGGTGGCGTCATCTTGGGACGCTTCCGCAGGCTGGCACCCTGGTCCGGATTCGTGGTCTCGCACGCGGCGAACTGATCGTTCTCGCAGAAGAAGCACTTGCCGCACGCGATGACAAAGGGGATGACGACACGATCGCCAACGGCGACGTTGGTCACCTCAGAGCCAGCTTCTTCCACAATGCCCATGAATTCGTGGCCGAAGATATCCCCGTGCTGGGTCTCCGGAATCTTGCCGTGATACAGGTGCAGATCCGAGCCGCAGATGGCCGTGGCAGTGACGCGAAGGATGACGTCGTCACCCGCGAGGATCGTCGGATCGGGCATGGTCTCGACGCGGACGTCTTTGGAGCCGTGATAGGTCAGTGCCTTCATTCGTGCTGCCTCCGGGGTAAAGCAGCATCGTGGTCCCTACTTGTTGAAAGGCAGGTGGGCGATGAGTCCCCAAGGTTGACGATCGCCTTCACAGAGCTCGTCAGGTTTCTCGCTAGGCGCCGAGGAAAGCCATTGCGCCCAAGCCGCCGAACATCAACAGCGCCGTGAATCCGACGACGACTCGGTTAAGCAGAGGACTGGGTTGCCCCTGCATGATCTTGTTGTCGCCCGTGACCAGGAGCAGGGTGACCAGCAGGAAGGGCGCAAGCATGCCGTTGACGACAGCCGACCAGACAAGCACCTTGACCGGATCGAGGTGAAAAAGGTCCAGCAGCGCACCGCCGACCGTGGCGACGATGAATACGGCATAGAACGACACCGCTCGCTTGAACCGCTTGTCGAGGCCGGAAACCCAGTCGAAGGTCTCGGCAAAGGCGTATGCCGCCGAACCCGCCAGCGTCGGAATGGCCAACAGTCCCGCACCGACCAGCCCGCCGGTGAAAAGCAGGAAGGCGTAATCGCCAGCCAGCGGTTGCAGCGCGCTCGCGGCATCCCTTGTCGACTGCACGTCCTTGCCATGGGCGTGCAAGGTAAAGGCGGCCGTGAGGATGATGAAGAACATCACCAGATTCGAGAAGAACGTACCTGTCCAGACATCGAGCTTTCGGTCGCCCAGCTCACGCCTGGTCGCGTTGCGTCGCCACGCCAGGAGGCGCCGGCCCTTGGCCTTGTCTTCTTCCACTTCCTGGCTCGCCTGCCAGAAGAACAGGAAGGGGCTGATCGTGGTGCCGAAGAGCGCCACCAGGGAACTCCATCCCTCCTTGCCGTGGGGAAGCGAGGGAAGGAAGGTATCGTGGGCAACCTGGCCCCAATGGGGTTTCACCAGAAAGGCCGTCACGATGTAAGCCAGGAGGACCATGGCGAGCCATTTCAGGACGCTGGCCAGCTGTTGATAGCGCAGGCGGATGGCCAGCAGGCAGATGCCGATCCCATAGACCCACACCCACAGCAGGCGCGGACCGGCGTGCAGCATTTCCATGGCATCGCCCATGCCGGCGAGATCGGCCGCGATGTTCAGCAGGTTCGCGGCGAGGAGGGCGACGGCCCCGATGCCGACGAGCCAGCGCGGAAACTTCTCCCGCAACGCCCCGCCCAGGCCTTTGCCGGTGACCATGCCGACCCGGGCACACATCATCTGGACGACCGCCATCAGCGGCCAGGTGAGAAGGGCGGTCCACAAGAACTGAGTGCCGAACTTCGCGCCCACCACCGAAAACGTGGCAACGCCGGAGGGATCATCGTCTGCGGCCCCGGCGGTCAGGCCAGGGCCGAGTGCGCCGAGAAACCTTCTCAGGCCCTTGGGCTTGGGAGGCGTGTCTTCATTCGGCTTAGGCATCGGCGTTCCCGACCTGCTCATGGCGGCGCCTCAGGTAGATCACTTGGCCCGTTACGCCAGCGACCAGGAGGGCGGCGTTGCTGGCGATGAAAACAGGATTCTTCACCAGCACGCTGTACACGAGATACAGCAGGGACGCTGCCATCTGACCGATGAAAAGCCACTTGGAAACCCCTTCCACGGTGGGTGCATGCGCCTGCCTCCAGATTTGTCGGCCGATGGTCGACAGCAGGACAAGCGAGGCGAGCCAACCCAGAGGTTCGGGACTCAGTAGATGCGATGCGAGATCCATGGTTGCCCCCGGGTGAGGTTCTCCTTTATCAGCACGGATGTGCCCGCTGCATCACAGAATCCCGAGGATCCCGTGAGGTACGGCGCAGGCGCAGGCGAGGATGTGTCGGCAGCAGGGGTCTCGTTAGCGCGGGACGACACGGGTGAGGCCTCGCGAACGGTGTAGTGGCTCATGTGAGAAGAACAAGGATATCGAGTCATGAGAAGCAAGCTTTTGACCTACTTTTGCGTTGCGTCGTTCGCGTTGGGCCTTGCGGTTAGCGCGGCAGTCCAGGCGGAAGTTCCACCTGTCAGCGACGCGCAACTGGCGACTGACGCAACGCTGATCGCAAGTGGCCGCGTAACGGCGGTCTCCGAACGCGATGACTCCACGTATCCAGGCGGGAAGAAGGAAGGGGCTCTGGTGACCGCTCATTACACGGTGACGATGGACGTGAGTAGCGTCGAGAAAGGAAGTCTGTCGGCGGAGGATCGCTCGCTTCAGTTCACGGGCTACTCGAATACCCACGTCCCGGCACATTGGGTGGGTGGGGCCAATACCATGCGCCTTAAGGTTCGGCCGGGTGACGAGATCAAGGTCTATCTCCAGCGCGAGGGCGACCATTGGGTGCTCTTTCATCACCTGGGTTTGTGGCTTAGGCGGTGATGAGTGAGATCTCACCTGAAGTCGGCGCTACTCGCTGGTGTTGTAGAACTTGTCGATGCGAATCGTGCTGGCGACGCCCTTGAACGTGGGCATCGGTTCTATCGTCGAGACTTCAGCTACGTAGTGCCCGTATCGTTTCGCGTAGAAGCCGCATACGGAGATGTGAGATTCATTGTCGACAGTGGCGTAGAGCTCGAGGCGGCACTGGGATCTGTCGCTATGTGGCAAGGGTTGATCGGTATTCCTGGCGACGATGGTCGCGTCATCTTCCGTTTCGACAGGTACGCGGGTACCGTGATCGTCGTAGAAGATCTTGACTCGCATGGACCGCGAGTTCTCTTGAATATCGTCGACGGCAGGCAGCTTCGGCCCGTGGGGGACATCCAGAGCGATCATGAGCCGGCGTTTCGTATCGACCTCGCCCTGGCGAACGTCGAACGGGATGGTGATGCTCTTGCCTTCGGTATCGACTGCGAAGGGAAGCGATACGGGAAGCGCGCCGTGCGCGCTCCGGGACTCACTCATGCCGTAGGCTTCCGTTCCGATGGTGGTGGCGCAGAGAAATAACAGGCAGATCATGGGTCTGGTGTGCATATCCGGCGATCCCTCTCCTTAGAGCTCAGAGCTGATATTCGCACGCCCGCGGAGACGGAGACTCGATGCGGGTCGCAACTCCCGCAAAGAAAAAGCCCCGACCGTCTCCGGTCGGGGCTCATCTTTATTGGTGGAGATGGCGGGAGTCGAACCCGCGTCCGAAGGCGTTTAATCTCCAGATCTACATGCTTAGCTCACCGTTAGATCTCGTCCGCCAGCAGCACGGTGTGCGAAGCGCACCGACGGACATACCTGATTGATCTAGCGTCAGACCCACAGATGGAGAGTCTTTCGGCGGTCTCATGATAGTGACCCTACACCGACGAGCATGAGCACAAGATCGGTTCGGGGGTAGGGCCTTTTTTAGGGGCCGAACGCTTTAGGCGGCGAGAGCCACCGAAGCGTCATTACCGTAGTAGTTGTCATTGGCAACTATAGTTTTTGCAGCTGGTTTAACGAGGAAAGCTACCCCCTCGGCATGCACCAGTAGATCGCACTACCCCCGTCGAAACCAGAACATCCCCGGGGAAAACGTGGTGAGACTACATCTCTCAGTATATGGCCGGGACAGGCCACTCACAATGGGCGCCGCCCTTCCGTTCAGGTCAGCCCATCTTGTTGTGGGAGCGCATGACCCGCTGCTTGTCGACCGCCCACTCGCGTTCTTTCTCCGCGGTGCGCTTGTCGTGGTCCTGCTTACCCTTGGCCAGGCCAATTTCGCACTTCACCTTGTTGTTTTTCCAGTACATCGCGGTGGGCACCAGGGTGTAGCCCTTACGCTCGACGGCGCCGATCAGGCGGTCGATTTCCTCGCGATGGAGCAGCAGCTTGCGCGTGCGCCGGTCGTTGGCGATCACGTGGGTGGAGGCGCTGATCAGCGGCGGGATCTGGGCGCCGACGAGAAAAACCTCACCGTGCTGGATGATCGCGTAGCAGCCCTCGCCGAAGTTGATCCGGCCCGCACGCAGGGACTTCAGCTCCCAGCCTTCCAGGGCCATGCCGCACTCGAAGCGCTGGTCGATGTGATATTCGTGGCGCGCGCGCTTGTTCAGCGCAATCGTGCCGCCGCCGTCTTTTTCCGTGTCCTTCGGTTTCGCTTTTGCCATGTCCGCTAAAATCGGTCTATCGGATCCCTGATACAAGGCCGGCGGGTCCGTGAGCCGGCAAATGAGACGAGGTCAAAGCAGTGATTGAAATCCGCCGCAGTGCGATCGTGCCTTTCACGCCCGCGCAGATGTTCGACCTGGTCAACGATGTGGAAGCATACCCAAAGCGCTTCGGCTGGTGTGACGCCGCTGAAGTGCTCGAGCGGGAAGACAACGTGCTGGTGGCACGGCTGGATCTCAAGTTCGCCGGGATCAAGCAGAGCTTCACCACCCGGAACACCACCGACAAGCCCCACAGCCTGGCCATGAAATTCGTGGAAGGCCCGTTCCGCTCGCTGGATGGGGTGTTTACCTTCCAGGCGTTGGGCGATGTCGGCTGCAAGATCGCCCTGGCGCTGGATTTCGACTACGCCGGCCTGGGTGGCGCGGTGCTGAGGATGGGCTTCCAGCAACTGGCCAACCGGATGGTCGATGACTTCTGTGACGAGGCGCGCCGCCAGTATGGCTGAGCTCAGCGTCGAGGTGGCTTACGCAGGGCCGGAGGGCCAGGTCGTCCTTGCCCTCGTCGTGCCGTCGGGTACGACGGCCTGGCAGGCGATCGAGCTGGCTCGGGGCGGTCTGCCCGCCGGGGTGACGCCGCACCCGGCCCGATTGGGCATCTTCGCCAAGAAGGTGGCCGCGGACCGTGTGCTGGAGGAGGGCGACCGGGTGGAACTGTACCGGCCGCTCACGCTCGATCCGATGGAGGCCAGGCGGCGCCGCGCCAAGCGCGGCGCCTGAAGGGCCGTCTTACTTCTTGTCGTCCGACGAGCCGCCGCCGAAGATGCCGCCGTTGTCGTCATCCTTCTTGTCGTTGGCGCTGGTGTTCTTGTCACCCTTGGTGCCGTTGACCGGATCGTTCTTGTACTTCTTCGAGTCCTTCAACAGCTGCTGGGCGTCCTGGGCGAAGAAATCGCCTTCGGTACGGACCAGGGTGTCGTTATTGAAGGTCAGCGTGAGCGTACGGGTGGTCATCTTCCCGCCACGATGCGAGAAGGTGGACACATAGTCCCAACGGTCGTTATCGAAGGGCGAGGCCACCGAAGGGGTGCCCAGCAACACCAGGACCTGGCGCTTGGTCAGACCCGGCTGCAGCTGTTCGACGTTTTTCTTGTCGAGCAGGTTGCCCTGCTGCACGTCGGGGGTATAGATAAGGCTGCAGCCCCCGATGGCGACCGCCATCATGGCTATACCCAGCGTGCGGCGAATGAGCTTTTGCATGCGTAGTAACGTCCGGATCGTGAAGCCTGCGATGATACACTAAGCGCCTGACGGCACCGCGAGGGGGTCTCTAATGGACCAGGAAACAAAAGAACTGCGTAAAGCGGGGCTTAAAGTCACACACCCGCGCATGCGGATCCTGCAGATCTTCGAGGAGGCGGACGAGCGCCACCTTACCGCCGAAGACATCTACAAGCGTCTGCTTGCGCACCAGGAAGACATCGGGCTTGCCACGGTGTATCGGGTACTGACCCAGTTCGAAGCTGCTGGCATCGTCATGAAGCACAACTTCGAGGGCGGGCAGGCCGTTTACGAGCTGGATCGCGGCAAGCATCATGACCACATGATCGATGTGGACAGCGGGAAGGTCATCGAGTTCATCAGCGAGGAGATCGAACGCCTCCAGCATGAAATCGCGGAACGCCACGGGTACGTGATCGAGGATCACAGCCTGGTGCTGTATGTGCGTCCGAAGAAGAAGCGCTGAGGCGAGGTTTTCGCGGCTTGGCAGATGAGAAGGGCTCCCGAGAGGGGGCCTTTTTCTTTGTGCGGGCTGCTTTGGTAGGAGCCGGCTATGCCGGCGATGGGGCTTGCGGCGGGCTGGTTATCGCCGATGAATCGGCTCCTACAGGAGAGCGGGGTCGTGCGGTTTGAGCGGGGGCGTGCGGGTTGGGGCGGCACACATAAAAACGCCGCTGGCGGACTCCTGTCCACCAGCGGCTTGATCCGATGTTTCCATGGTTCGTGAATCGCGAGTTGCTCGCTGGATCCACGTTTCACCACTTCGCATCGGCGAGGCTGACATCCTGTCGCCTCATCAGGTCGATCGTCCCCACGACCGACCTGGGCTCACCGTCTCTCGACGGCGGCTCCCCCACATCGATGACGGAATCGTAACGAACCGTTCACCGACCCGGTATCGGAAAATTTCCTATGTGAGTTCCGATACTTGTGCTGCGTAGCAGCACGCGAAGGTGTAGTCCGATGGGCTCGGGATGGATGCGAAAGATGCCGCCGAGGGCCGTGATGCGATCGCTCATACCCTGTAGGCCGCGCCCACCACCGTCTGTACGGATCGGCCTAGGGGTCGCAGGCAGGCCGGTGCCGTCGTCACGAATGTCGAGAATAGCCACCGGGCCGCTGTCGCGCAGTCCGATGCGTAGCCGCAATTTCAGTTCTTTGGCACCTGAATGGCGAACCACATTGGTCGCACTTTCCTGCACGACACGATAAATAGCGGTAAGTGTCTCGTCGTCGAGCAGGCGCGGTTCGCCCCGCAGGTCGGTCACGTAGTGGATGCCGGCGGCGGTGAGCATGTCCCGCACGGGGCCTTCGTCCAGCGCCCGGAGCAGCCCGAATTCGTCCAGAACGGAGGGTCGCAGGCTGTCCAGCATCTTATGCAGGGCCCGGCGCATGTGACCAAGGATGCCGTTGATGGACTGGCCGATGTCGTCCAGGCCCGCGTTGCCCAGCCGTTGCTGGGCCAGCTTCAGGTGGGTCTGGATGGCGGTGAGGTTCTGGCCCAGTTCGTCGTGGAGCTCGGCGGCCATGTGCTTGCGCAGGTCTTCTTCGGCCTGGAGGTTGCCGCGGGCGGCATCGCGCAACTGGCGTGCGAGCTGGTCGAGGCGCTGGTTGGCGGCGGCCAGGTGGGTGTTCTGCTGGGCGACACGCTCGCTGCTTCGACGCAGGGCGTCGGTGGCGGCGCCGAGCATGAGGGTGCCGGTACCCGCCACGGCGAGGAACAGGTGAGCGGCGGCCGTCGGCGCGCCGCGGCCGATCATGTCTTCGGTGACATTGAGGCCGACACTGGTAATGAGCATGGCCAGGCCGGCGCCACGCCAGCCATGCCGGAACGCGAAGAACAGCACCGGGGCCAGCGAAAGCACGCGGGCGAACTGCGGCTGGGGCGAGTACTCGGCCAGGGTCACCAGGATCGCCAGCGACGGCAGCATCACCAGCAGGCCGTCGAGCATCAACTCGGCCAGAGCGGACTGGGTGGGCCGTTCGCGGAAGGTGAGGATCATCACTGGCACGACCAGCAGCACGCCCAGGTAGTTGCCTAGCAGGTCGCTGCCGAAGGTGGTGCCGAGCATTTCCACCGGCGCAGCGGGGTGCAGCGAAGCCATCATCGCGGCGTTGCCGGCCGTGGCGACCGTGGCCGTGACCATGGCCGACAGAAGGAGACGGGCGACGTCTTCAGGGGTGTTCAGGCTGGCATGCAGGTGGGCGCGGCGCAGCAGCCAGAGGCAGGCGGCGACCATTAGCGGCTCGGGCGCGTCGCCGAGCACGAAGCCCGCACCACCGATCGGCAGGCCGCTACGCCACTCGCAGAAGGCGCTGGCGAGGATCTCGGCACCGAGGATCCAGAACCAGTTGCGCGTCCTCATAAGAAGCAGGGCACCGAAGCGCAGGCCGAAAGGCAGCACCCAATACGGCTGTTCGGTCGGCCAAAGAAGAATCCAGGCCGCCGCATAGAGGAGGGCGAACAGGGGGCCGGCGAACCGGGTGAGGGCGTTTACTCGCATCCCCCGAATGTTACACGCCGAACCTCACGTAACGTTGCACGCTTCCACCCATACGCACGCGTCGGGCGAGCCTGTTACATTCTGTCCATGCCAAGAATCGTCCTTGTAGATGACCACGCCATCGTTCGTGAGGGTTTCAAACGCCTGATCGAGCTGGAACCTGACCTCGATGTCGTCGCAGAGGCCAAGAACGCCGATGAGGCGGTCGATGCCGTGACCCAGCATCGCCCCGATCTGGTGGCGGTGGACCTGTCCTTGCCCGACGGCAGCGGTCTGCCCCTGATCGAGCATCTGGCCAGCATCTCCCCGGACATGAAGATCGTGGTGCTTAGCATGCACGACGGCGAACCTTACGTTTCCGAGGCGTTGCGCCGCGGCGCGCGCGGTTACGTGACCAAGGGCGTGGCACCCGAGGAGCTCGTGGTTGCCGTGCGCGCGGTGCTGAGCGGCGAGCAGTACCTGAGCTCGGATCTGCGTGAGCGTCGCTCGGGCCGGTCCTCGGTGGACCTTGATCCCTTCAACCGGCTGACGGCGCGCGAGCGCGAGGTTTTCCTGTTGCTGGCGGCAGGCCGGGCGCCGAAGCAGGTGGCGGCCGAGTTGGGCATCGGGCAGAAGACGATCTATATCCACCGCGCCGCGGTCATGAACAAGCTCAATGCGGGGTCGGAACTCGACCTTTACCGGATGGCGCAGGAGCGGGGCCTCATCCGCGCCTAGCCGGATGGATGCTCTGGTAGGAGCCGATTCATCGGCGAACACCAGGTCGCGACACCCCTGAACACTGCGCTTCGCAGGGATCGCCGATGAATCGGCTCCTACCAGGAGCCGGAATCGGCGACACGGCGGCAAGCTCGTTAGCCCTGCGCCCTCGTTAGCCCTGCGCCCGGTCGAGCATCTTTTTCGCGTGGGCGCGGGTTTCCTTGGTGATTTCCACGCCGCCGAGCATGCGTGATAGCTCGTCGCGGCGGCCGGCGGCGTCGAGGGTGTGGATGCGCGTGCGGGTGGCTTCGCCGTCACTTTCCTTGGCGACCTGCAGATGGGCGTGGCCTTGCGCGGCGACCTGGGGCAGGTGGGTGACGCACATCACCTGGACGCGCTCGCCGAGGGCGCGCAGTTTCTGGCCGACCACTTCGGCGACCGCGCCGCCGATGCCGGTGTCCACTTCGTCGAAGATCATGCAGCCGATGTTGTCGTTGCCCAGCGTGGCCACTTCGATGGCCAGGCTGATGCGGGCGAGTTCGCCGCCGGACGCGACCTTGCGTAGCGGGCGCGGCGGCTGGCCGGGATTGGCGCTGACCAGTAGCTCGCAGCGTTCGCGGCCCTGCGGATCGGGCTCGTTGCCTTCGACGCGCTCGAGCGAGACCTCCAGGCGACCGCCGGCCATGCCGAGCTCGCCCATCAGGGCGGCGACCGATGTGCCCAAACGGCCAGCGGCTGCGGTGCGCGCGGCGGATAGCGACGCGGCGGCTTCGTCATAGGCCTTGTGCAGGCGATCCCGTTCGCGGCCGAGGCGATCCAGGGCATCGCCGGCGCCTTCGAGTTCGGCCAGGCGCTCGCGGATCTCTTCGGCTTTCACCGTCAGCTCCTCGATCGGTAGCCGGTAGCGGCGCGAGAGGTCGTGCAGGTGGGTGAGCTGAGTGTCGACCTCGGCGAGGCGCTCGGGATCCAGTTCCACGTCCTGGGCGTAGCGACCGAGGCCGTCCACCGCTTCGCCTACCTGGATCTGCGCGCTGTCGAGCAATTCGAGGGTTGGGACCAGGGAGGCGTCCAGTTCGGCGAGGCGCGAGAGCTCGGCGTGCGCGCGGAGCAGGGCACGACCCACCGCGAACTCGCTCTCGCCGTCGAGGATCTCGACGACGCCATTGGCGCCCTCGGCCAGACGTCCGGCGTTGGCCAGGCGGCGATGCTGGGCTTCGAGTTCTTCCAGGGCAGCGGGCGACAAGGCCCAGCGGTCCAGTTCTTCCAGTTCGTGGGCGAGCAGTTCGATCTGACGCTCGCGATCGTCGCCGCCGGACAGGCTGCGGATGCGCGCGACGGCCTCGCGCCACGACTTCGCCGTGTCGCGGACGCTGGTTTGCAGCACCTCGTTGCCGGCGTAGGCGTCGAGCAGGGCCATCTGGTGCTGGCGCGAGAGCAGGGCCTGGTGTTCGTGCTGGCCGTGGATCTCCACGATCAGGGCGGCCAGCGCGGACATCTGCGCGAGGCTCGCCGGGCGGCCATTGATCCAGCCGCGCGAGCTGCCTTCGACGCGGATCACCCGGCGCAGCTGGCAGGTCTCGCCATCGTCCAGTTCCTCCTGGCGGAGCCAGGCAGTCGCTTCGGGCAGGCCGGTGAGGTCGAATTCCGCAGCCAGCTCGGCGCGGTCGCTGCCGGAGCGGACCATACCGCTGTCGGCGCGGGCGCCGGCCAGGAGCATCAGGGCGTCCACGAGCAGGGACTTGCCGGCGCCGGTCTCGCCGCTGACCACGGTGAGCCCGGGCCCGAAGGCAATCTCGGCTTCTTCGACAACGGCAAATTGGCGGACGTAGAGCGAGGTGAGCATGGCTACCGATGGCGGCGGATGGAATCGCGCCGATTGTAGCGGGAGGCGCGTCGCAGAAGCCGAGACTTGCAACAAGGGCGTCGAGACCTTATTGATAGCCGGACGAACCAACCCCTCCGGCCCGCCCACGCGCATGAATCCGTTTTCCGGTCACGACATCGATGCACGCGCGCGCCGGCTGCTGCGTACCCTGATTTCTCAATATCTGTCCGATGGGGAGCCGGTCGGCTCACGCACGCTGGCGAAGTCCTCGGGCCTGGAAGTCAGCCCGGCGACCATCCGCAACATCATGGCCGACCTGGAAGAGGCCGGGCTGGTCTCCTCGCCGCATACCTCGGCGGGTCGTATTCCCACCCCACGCGGGCTGCGCCTGTTCGTCGACAGCCTGCTCGAGCTCAAGCCGCTGCCGCGCGACGACATGGCCCGCCTGCAGGGCGGCCTGCCGCCGCACCAGACGACGACACGCGACCTGCTCGGCAATGTGTCGCACCTGCTTTCGGCCATGACCCACTTCGCCGGCGTGGTCACCGTGCCGCGCCAGGGCGACTTTCCGCTGCGCCATATCGATTTCGTGAACCTGCCCGATGCGCGGGTGCTGGTGATCCTGGTCTTCTCGGATAACCAGGTGCAGAACCGTGTGGTCCAGCTCGTCCGTCCGCTGGAGTCGGCGGAGCTTGAGCAGGCGGCGAACTATCTCAACGCCCAGTTCGCCGGCTTCCGCCTGGCGGACATCCGCGCCCATCTGGCCACCGAGCTGCGCGAAGCGGGCGGCGAACTCAACCGCCTGCTCACTGGCGTGGTCGAACTGGCCACCGCCTCGTTCAGCGCCGATGAGGACGCCGACGACGTGCTGGTGAGCGGCCAGACCAACCTGATGGGTTATTCGGAGCTGGCCGACATCGAGCGGCTCCGCGATCTTTTCGACGCCTTCCAGCAGAAGCGCGACCTGCTTCAGCTCATGGAAATGTGCGTCAAAGCCCCTGGCGTGCGCCTGTTCATCGGCGAGGAGTCCGGTTTTTCGGCCCTCGACGGCTGCAGCATCGTCACCGCCACCTACGGCACCAAGGGCCGCATGCTCGGCGCGATCGGAGTTATTGGACCGACGCGTATGGCATATGAGCGAGTGATCCCCGTGGTACAAGCCACCGCCGGACTGCTCAGCGACGCCTTGAATCGCGCCGCGGCGACCTCATAAACCGCCACGGGAGGCGGGTTTAGTATTTCCCGCGAATGTTCGACCCTTCCACGGAGGGGTCGGTACGCTGACATTTGGAGTAAACATGCAAAACAACGATCCCCACGCGCCGGATCCGGCGCAGGACGGCGCGGCCGACAGCGCCATCCAGGCTGAGCTCGACGCCCTCGGCGTTCAGCTGGCCACGATGGAAGCCGAGCTGGCGCAGGCCCGCGAGACGGTGCTGCGCGAAAAGGCGGAGATCGAGAACCAGCGTCGTCGCATGCAGCGCGATGTCGATCAGGCTCGCCGCTTTGCCAACGAGAAGTTGCTCGCCGAATTGCTGCCGGTCTACGACGGCATCGCCCTGGGCCTGACCAACGAGGCGGCGGATGCGAAGACGCTCCGCGAAGGCCTGCAGATGTCGCTCGATCAGCTGAAGAAGGTCACCGAGGCCAATGGCCTGACCATGGTCGACCCGCTTCACCAGCCGTTCAATCCGGAGCATCACCAGGCGATCAGCTCGGTCGAGTCGAACGAGCATGCGCCCAACACCGTCGTCGCCGTGGTCCAGAAGGGCTTCGTGCTGAACGACCGTCTGCTGCGTCCGGCGCTCGTCGCCGTGGTGCGCGACCACTGAACAGCGTCACCAAAGATATTGAATCGATGGGGGTTACCCCCATTTTCCTTAGCAGTCGCGGCCGCGGGGGCCGCATGAAATTCGGAGCAACGTAACTATGGGCAAGATCATCGGTATCGACCTCGGGACGACCAACTCCTGCGTCGCAGTGATGGAAGGTTCGACCGCACGTGTCATCGAGAATGCAGAGGGCGATCGCACCACGCCGTCCATCGTGGCTTTCACCAAGGACAACGAAGTCCTCGTGGGCGCGCCGGCCAAGCGCCAGAGCGTGACCAATCCGTACAACACCTTCTACGCGGTGAAGCGCCTCATCGGTCGCAAATTCACCGACGCCGAAGTGCAGAAAGACCTCAAGCTGGTTCCCTACGGCATCGTTGCGCACGATAACGGCGACGCCTGGGTGCAGACCGCCGACGGCAAGAAGATGGCACCGCAGGAAGTCTCCTCGAAGGTGCTGATGAAGATGAAGAAGACCGCCGAGGACTTCCTCGGTGAAGCGGTCACCGAGGCGGTCATCACCGTCCCGGCTTACTTCAACGACAGCCAGCGCCAGGCTACGAAGGACGCAGGCAAGATCGCCGGCCTCGACGTCAAGCGCATCATCAACGAGCCGACCGCGGCTGCTCTGGCCTATGGTCTGGACAAGGCTGCCACGGGCGACCGCAAGATTGCCGTTTACGATCTGGGCGGCGGCACGTTCGACGTCTCGATCATCGAGATCGCCAACGTCGACGGCGAGAAGCAGTTCGAGGTGCTGTCCACCAACGGCAACACCTTCCTCGGTGGTGAGGACTTCGACAACCGCGTCATCGACTATCTCGTCGAAGAGTTCAAGAAAGAGCAGGGCATCGACCTGCGCAAGGACCAGCTCGCGCTGCAGCGCCTGAAGGACGCCGCCGAGCGCGCGAAGATCGAGCTGTCCTCGGCGCACCAGACCGACGTCAACCTGCCGTACGTCACCGCCGATGCCTCGGGTCCGAAGCACCTGAACATCAAGCTGACCCGCGCCAAGCTCGAGTCGCTGGTGGAAGACCTGGTCAAGGGCACGATCGATCCGTGCCGCACGGCGCTGAACGATGCCGGCCTGAAGATCTCGGACATCCACGAGGTGATCCTCGTCGGTGGCCAGACCCGCATGCCCAAGGTCCAGGAAGCCGTGAAGGACTTCTTCGGCCGCGAGCCGCGCAAGGACGTCAACCCGGATGAAGCCGTCGCCGTCGGCGCCGCGATCCAGGGCGGCGTGCTGGGCGGTACCGTCAAGGACGTGCTGCTGYTCGACGTCACCCCGCTGTCGCTCGGTATCGAGACGATGGGTGGCGTGATGACCAAGCTGATCGAGAAGAACACCACGGTGCCGACCAAGGCCTCGCAGACCTTCTCCACGGCCGACGACAACCAGACCGCCGTGACCGTGCACGTGCTGCAAGGCGAGCGCGAGCGTGCCAATGCGAACAAGTCGCTGGGCAAGTTCGACCTCTCTGGCATCCGTTCGGCTCCGCGCGGCCAGCCGCAGATCGAAGTGACCTTCGACATCGACGCCAACGGCATCCTGCACGTGTCGGCGAAGGACAAGGACACCGGCAAGGAACAGAAGATCGAGATCAAGGCCGGTTCGGGCCTCTCGGACGAAGAAGTCGCGCGCATGGTGGCGGACGCGGAAGCGAACCGCGAGGAAGATAAGAAGTTCCACGAGCTCGTGCAGGTGCGTAACCGTGGCGACCAGCTCGTCCACGCCACGCGCAGCCAGCTCAAGGAGCATGGCGGTAAGATTCCGGCCGAGCAGCTGGCCGGTATCGACAGCGCGGTCTCCGAGCTGGAGAAGGCCCTGGGTGGTGAAGACAAGGACGTGATCGAGTCGAAGATCACCAACCTCGAGCAGGTCGCCCAGGCGCTCTCCGCAGCGGCACAGTCCGGTGGTTCGCAGGACACCGCGCAGCAGTCGGCGCCGGGCGGTGGTTCGGCCCAGCCGGACGACGTGGTCGACGCCGAGTTCACCGAAGTCAAGGACGAGAAGAAGTAAGTCGTCTTCTTCGGTAAGTAACGACGCGCTGCGGGCTTCATGCCCGCAGCGCGGTATCGATAGTCCAGGGAAAGCACACGTGTAATGGCCAAGCGCGACTACTACGAAATTCTCGGTGTGGAACGCACCGTGACCGAGGGTGACCTCAAGAAGACGTTTCGTCGCGTTGCGATGAAGTATCACCCTGACCGCAATCCGGACGACCCGGAAGCGATCGACAAATTCAAGGAAGCCAAAGAGGCTTACGAAGTGCTGGCCGACGCGCAGAAGCGCGCGATGTACGACCAGCACGGACACGCCGCCTTCGAGGGCGGTGGGTTCGGTCGTGGCGGTGGCGCCGGTTTCGGCGACGTCGGCGATATCTTCGGCGACATCTTTGGTGACATTTTCGGCGGCGGTGGCGGGCGCCAGCGCGCCCGTCGTGGCGCCGACCTGCGCTACATGATGGATCTGGATCTCGAGGAAGCCGTGTTCGGCGTCGAGAAGAAGATCGAAGTACCGACCCAGGTCAATTGCCACCACTGCAACGGCTCCGGTTCGGAAGACGGCAAGGTGTCCAAGTGCAGCACCTGCGCCGGTCACGGCCGCGTGCGCATGCAGAACGGCATCTTCTCCATCCAGCAGGCCTGCCCGACCTGCCATGGCTCCGGCCAGAAGATCGACAAGCCCTGCAAGAAATGCCATGGCGAAGGCCGCCTCGAGGAAGAGCGCACGCTGTCGGTGCGGATTCCCGCGGGCGTGGACAACGGCGATCGCATCCGCCTCACGGGGCAGGGCGAGGCCGGTCCTGCCGGTTCGCCGTCGGGCGATCTGTACGTGGAAGTCCGTGTGCGCGAGCACGCCATCTTCCAGCGCGACGGCAGCGACCTCTACTGCGAAGTGCCGATCCGGTTCGCCCAGGCCGCGCTCGGTACCGAGCTCATGGTGCCTACGCTTGAAGGCGAGATCCCGGTCAACGTGCCGCCCGAGACGCAGACGGGCCACCAGTTCCGCATGCGCGGCCGTGGTGTGAAGTCGGTTCGCGGTGGCGGCACCGGCGACCTCATCTGCACGGTGGTCGTCGAAACGCCGGTGCGCCTGACCAAGGAACAGCGCGAACTGCTCACGCAGCTCGAGGCCACGTTCGTCGGTGAAGGCGCCGCCAAGCACACACCGCGCTCGACGACGTTCATCGACGGCGTCAAAGACTTCTGGTCGCGCGTGACTTCGTAAACAGCGACACAGACTGCCCATCGCGACCACGGCTGAACATCGCGACCACCTGCTCGGTAGGAGCCGATTTATCGGCGATCCCTGCGCAGCGAACCGTTCAGACGTTCTCGCGACTTGCTTTCGCCGATGAATCGGCTCCTACAACCGCTGCGTTGTAGGGGCCGTTTTCTTTTTGGGCGCCTGCTACGATTCGCCTTCCCCTCGCGTGCAGAAGGCAGCCCCATGACCCGTCCCGCCCGTCTCGCCATCAGCGGCGCCTCCGGCCGCATGGGCACCGCGCTGCTCGGCCTCGTGCGTGAGGACGAACGCTTCGAACTCGTACGGGCGATCGTTTCCTCCGGATCGCCGCGTCTGGGCAAGGCCGCGTTCGGCGATGTCTCCGCGCTGCGCTTCACCGACTGGACCGACGCCGGCGATATCGATGTCGTCATCGACTTCAGTGGCCCGGACGGCCTCGGTGCCGCGCTCGACTATTGCGAAGCGTCAGGCGCCTCACTCGTCACCGGCACGACCGGCCTCGAGCCCGCGTTGGAAGATCGCCTGACCAAGGCCGCCGAGCGCATCGCCGTGTTGCGCGCCGCCAACTTCAGCCTCGGCGTCGCCGTGCTCACGCGTCTGCTGCGCGAAGCCGCTGCCGCGCTGCCAGGCTGGGACCTCGACATCGTCGAAGCGCATCACGGCCGCAAGGAAGACGCACCGTCCGGTACGGCGCTGGCGCTTGGCCACGCGGCCGCCGAAGGTCGGGGCGCCACGCTCGAGGAGCTGGCGGTGTATGCCCGTGAAGGCCGCCCCGGTGCGCGCAAGACCGGCACGATCGGCTTCGCCGTGGTGCGTGGTGGCGACATCGTCGGCGAGCACCAGGCCTTGCTGATGGGGCAGGGCGAGCGCATCGAACTGGCCCACCGGGCGACCGATCGTTCGATCTTCGCCCGCGGCGCCCTCGAGGCCGCCAACTGGATCGCCGGCCGCGCCCCCGGTACCTGGTCCATCGAAGACGTCATCGCCAGCAAGATGTGACCCTGCGAGATCCTCGAACGCGTGTTAAGATCCGCGCCGAAGTCATTGGGGAGTAGCCATCCTCTGCCCCGAGGAGTTCGCGTCAACATACTTGGTGGCCTCGTGCCCCATGGCGCGAACGGCACAGCGCCCGGAGAGTGCGCTGCCCGCCCGGCGAGACCTTTGGCCAGCGACATGCTTACCCGGGCCGGGCGAGCGATGTGGCTGTGCCATCGGTATACCTCGCTCGCCCGGCCTTAGATGAAACATGCTGCTGACATGCTTTTTGTTCCTGGTTTCGGCCGGGGCTATCTATTTCGCCTGCGAATACTTCGTCAACGGCGTCGAATGGTTCGGGCGCAAGCTCAATCTCGGCGCCACGGCTACCGGTACGGTGCTTGCCGCCTTCGGCACGGCGCTGCCGGAAAGCGCCGTGACCTTCGTCGCCGTGATGTTCGGGAAGACCCCGGCAGCGCGGGACATCGGTGTCGGTGCGGCCCTCGGTGGTCCGCTGGTGCTCGCCACGATCGCCTATGCGGTGGTCGGTTTCGCTTTATATGCGGGTCGCAAGCGTTTGAAAAGACCGGACTTGCGGGTCCGTGTGGACAACAAGCGGCTGGCCCGCGACCAGTCCTGGTTCCTCGCGATCTTCGTGGTGAAGGTGGGCCTCGGCCTCGTCGCCTTCGCGTGGAAACCCTGGCTGGGTGTGCTTTTCCTGCTGGCTTACGTGGCCTACGTCTGGCGCGAAATGCGCGACGACACCAGCGCGCCCGAGGGGGAAGACGAGCTCGAACCGCTCACTTTCCGCCCGCACGACGCTAATCCCTCGATGAACTGGGTGATGCTGCAGACCGGCCTGGCGCTGGTCGTCATCGCCATCGCCTCGCGCACCTTTGTCTGGCAGCTCGAGGCGTTCGGCGACTTCTTCCATCTATCACCGCACATCGTCGCCCTGGTCCTGAGCCCGGTCGCCACCGAGCTGCCGGAGACGGTCAATGCGCTGATCTGGGTGCGGCAGGGCAAGGAGCGGCTGGCCTTGGCGAACATCTCGGGCGCCATGATGATCCAGGCGACGATTCCGAGTTCGCTGGCGCTGTTTGGCACCCCGTGGCTGTTCGATACGCCGCTGATCGTGGCCGGCGGCGTCACCATGGTCGCCGTCGTGGCGCTGTGGGCGATGTTCCGGCGGGGATCGGTCGAGGCGCGCTGGCTGATGCCGATCGGCGGGCTGTATGGGGTGTTCGCGGTGTTCGTCGGGTGGTGGTTCGGCGCCCACTGATACCGTCACCGCCCACTGCCCACTGCCCGGTAGGAGCCGATTTATCGGCGATCCCGCGGCAGCGGGCCAGGTTGCGGCAAGCACCCGTTCGCCGATGAATCGGCTCCTACCCGAGCGAGGGCGAGGGTGGCGGTTAGCCTGTCAGTCGCGGTGGCTGGCGCTGCGGTCGCGGCCGGCGCCGTGCTGGCGGTCGAGCTTGCCGAAGATCTTCTTGAACACCCGGGAGAACTTGCCCCGCTTGGTCTTGCGGGCCTTTTCTTCCTCGGAGGTCAGCCAGGCGACCTGGATGACCCGGCGCTCACCCTCGTAGGGCAGGTGGCCGTGGAAGGAGTTCTCGGCGCGGCGGAACACGGCGAACTCGCCGTAGAGCGGCTTGAGCTCCGGCGCTACCGTGTTGTCGATGTCGTCGATCGAGGCCAGGAAGCGCAGGCAGCCGTCGCTGGTGTCGGGCCACATCGGGTTGAGGTAGATCAGCGCGGTGGCGATCTTCGACTTGCTGTCGGTGTGGATGGTGCCGTGGCGGCGGTTGAGCAGCCGGCACAGGGTGACCAGGGTGGGGTAGTCCGCCAGGCCAGGGATGCCCAAATGGCGCCCGATAGCCGAGGAAAACGCCCGTGAGGTCATCTGTTCGACCAGCTCGTTCACCGACGGGCCGCAGTCGCTGGCGTCGTAGGGGAAGAATCCCGCGCTGGTGTACTGGGGGAAGTCGCGTTCCAGATCGTTGCGCGATTCGTCCGGTAACTGGCCGTGGGCGATCATGAACGAAAACGGTTCATGCCGGATGTCGGTGTCGGGACGCTCCAGACGGGCGGGGTCGAGCAGCATGCGGGCGAATCTCGGCTAGGTACCTCGGGCGGTATTGTATCGTGTCATGCCCGGGCGCCAGTGATTTTTCCTACACGGCTGTTCATGGTTTTCCGATGGACAAGAAGCCCCTTCACGCCTATCATTCATACCCGCCCAGCGATCCCTTATCCCCAAGGCCCACGAGCCGCTTCTAGCAGGCTTGCGGGCTTTGCTGCACCTGAAAGGCGGCCCATCATGCGTACTCCTGCTCTGCTTGCTCTTGAAGACGGCAGCATTTTTCACGGCCACGCGGTCGGTGCACGAGGCGAAACGATTGGCGAGGTGGTGTTCAACACCGCCATGACCGGTTATCAGGAAATCCTGACCGACCCGTCCTACTCCCGCCAGATCGTCACCCTGACGTACCCCCATATCGGCAACACCGGTACCAACGACGTCGACGTCGAGGCTGACCGCGTTCATGCGGCGGGCCTGATCGTCCGCGACGTGCCCCGGCTTGCCAGCAACTGGCGCAGCACCGAGCCGCTGCCGCRGTACCTCGAGCGCCACAACGTGGTCGCCATCGCCGGTATCGACACGCGCCGCCTCACGCGCATCCTTCGCGAGAAGGGCGCGCTGAACGGCTGCATCGTCGCCGGTGACGCCATCGACGTCGACGCCGCGGTCGCCAAGGCGAAGTCCTTCCCGGGCCTCAACGGCATGGACCTGGCCAAGGTGGTCAGCACCACCAAGACCTACCAGTGGAACGAGGGCACCTACGACCTCGACAAGCAGGCCTTCTTCAACGCGCCGAAGAAATTCCGCGTGGTGGCCTACGACTACGGCGTGAAGCAGAACATCCTGCGCCTGCTCGCCCACCGCGGCGTCGACATCACCGTGGTCCCGGCACAGACGCCGGCTTCTGAAGTGCTCGCCATGAATCCGGACGGCATCTTCCTGGCCAACGGCCCGGGCGATCCGGCCGCCTGCGACTACGCGATCGAAGCCACGAAGCAGATCCTCGAAACGAAGATCCCGCTGTTCGGCATCTGCCTGGGCCACCAGATCCTCGCCCTGGCGATCGGCGCGAAGACGCTGAAGATGAAGTTCGGTCATCACGGCGCGAACCACCCGGTGAAGGATCTCGACACCGGCCGCGTGCTGATCAGCTCGCAGAACCACGGCTTCGCGGTGGACGCGGAAACGCTTCCGGCCAACGTGCGCGTGACGCACACCTCGTTGTTCGACGGCTCCCTGCAGGGCTTCGCACTGACCGATCGCCCGGCGTTCTGCTTCCAGGGCCATCCGGAAGCCAGCCCGGGTCCCGAAGACGTCGGTTACCTGTTCGACACGTTCATCGCCTCGATGGAAGAGCACAAGGCCAAGCGCGCGTCCTGACGCGCCGCTAGCCACCCACTCAACCATCCGCTTCGATTCGCGAGAGAAACCATGCCCAAGCGCACAGACATCAAGACCATCCTCGTCATCGGTGCCGGCCCGATCGTCATCGGCCAGGCCTGCGAGTTCGACTACTCCGGCGCCCAGGCCTGCAAGGCGCTGAAGGAAGAGGGTTACCGCGTCGTCCTGGTCAATTCCAACCCGGCGACGATCATGACCGACCCGGAGACGGCGCACGCCGTCTACATCGAGCCGATCAACTGGCAGACGGTCGAGCGCATCATCGCCAAGGAGCGCCCGGACGCGGTGCTGCCGACGATGGGCGGCCAGACCGGCCTCAACTGCGCGCTCGACCTCGCCGACAACGGCGTGCTCGAGAAGTACAACGTCGAGCTGATCGGCGCGTCGCGCGAAGCCATCCGCATGGCCGAAGACCGCAACCTGTTCCGCCACGCCATGGCCGACATCGGCCTGGACTGCCCGAAGGCGGAAGTGGCGCGATCGATGGAGCAGGCGCTGGAAATCCAGACCACCGTCGGCTTCCCGACCATCATCCGTCCCAGCTTCACGCTCGGCGGTTCCGGTGGCGGCATCGCTTACAACAAGGAAGAGTTCATCGAGATCGTCGGCCGCGGCCTCGAGCTCTCGCCCGTGCACGAAGTGCTGGTCGAGGAGTCGGTGCTGGGCTGGAAGGAATTCGAGATGGAAGTGGTCCGCGACAAGGCGGACAACTGCATCATCGTCTGCTCGATCGAGAACTTCGATCCGATGGGCGTGCACACCGGCGATTCGATCACCGTCGCGCCGGCGCAGACGCTGACCGACAAGGAATACCAGCGCCTGCGTAACGCGTCCATCGCGGTGCTGCGCAAGATCGGTGTCGATACCGGCGGCTCCAACGTGCAGTTCGGCATCAATGCTGAAGACGGCCGTGTGGTCGTCATCGAAATGAACCCGCGCGTGTCGCGTTCGTCGGCGCTGGCCTCCAAGGCCACCGGCTTCCCGATCGCCAAGGTCGCCGCCAAGCTCGCCGTCGGCTACACGCTGGACGAACTGCGCAACGACATCACCGGTGGCCTCACGCCGGCGTCGTTCGAGCCGTCCATCGACTACGTCGTCACCAAGATCCCGCGCTTCGCCTTCGAGAAGTTCCCGGCCGCCGACGCCCGCCTGACCACCCAGATGAAGTCGGTGGGCGAGGTGATGGCGATGGGCCGCACCTTCCACGAGTCGCTACAGAAAGCCCTGCGCGGCCTGGAAATCGGCAAGACCGGCCTCAACCCGACCGGCCTGGACATCGGTAGCGAGGAAGGCTTCCTGACGCTCAAGCGCGAACTGCGCGAGCCGCGTCCGGATCGCGTCTTCCACGTCGCCGACGCCTTCCGTGCCGGCCTCTCGCTGGAAGAAGTGCACGACCTCACGCGTATCGATCCGTGGTTCCTCGCCGCGTTCGAAGACATCGTGATGACCGAAGGCGAAATGCAGCGCCAGGGTCTCACCGCCCTGAACGCCGAGCGCATGCGTGAGCTCAAGCGCATGGGCTTCTCGGACGCGCGCATGGCCGAGCTGGTCGGCACCGATGAAGGCGCGCTGCGTCACCTGCGCCGCACGCTCGGCGTCCGTCCGGTGTACAAGCGCGTCGATTCCTGCGCCGCCGAATTCGCCACCACCACCGCGTACATGTATTCCACGTACGAGGAAGAGTGCGAAGCGAACCCGACCAACCGCGACAAGATCATCGTCCTCGGCGGTGGCCCGAACCGGATCGGCCAGGGCATCGAGTTCGACTACTGCTGCGTGCACGCGGCGCTCGCCCTGCGCGAGGATGGTTTCGAAACCATCATGGTCAACTGCAACCCGGAAACCGTCTCGACGGACTACGACACCTCCGACCGCCTGTACTTCGAGCCGCTGACGCTCGAAGACGTGCTCGAGATCGTCGATCTGGAGAAGCCGAAGGGCGTCATCGTGCAGTACGGCGGCCAGACCCCGCTGAAGCTGGCGCGTGCGCTCGAAGCCGCCGGCGTGCCGGTGATCGGCACCAACGCCGAGTCGATCGACCTGGCTGAAGACCGTGAGCGCTTCCAGCACCTGATTACCAAGCTCGACCTCAAGCAGCCGCCAAACCGCACCGCGCGCAACGCGGACGAAGCGCTGGCCCTGGCCCGCGAGATCGGCTACCCGCTGGTCGTGCGTCCGAGCTACGTGCTCGGTGGCCGCGCCATGGAAATCGTCTACGCCGACGCCGACCTCTCGCGCTACATCCGCGATGCCGTGCAGGTCTCCAATGATTCCCCGGTGCTGCTCGACCGCTTCCTCGACCACGCGGTGGAAGTGGACGTGGACATCGTCGCCGATGCGGACGGCAACGTCCTGGTTGGCGGCATCATGGAGCACATCGAAGAGGCCGGCGTGCACTCGGGCGATTCGTCGTGCTCGCTGCCCCCGTACTCGCTCTCGCAGGAAGTGCAGGACGAAATGCGCCGCCAGGTCACCCTGCTGGCGCGTGAGCTGAAGGTCATCGGCCTGATGAACACGCAGTTCGCCATCCAGGGCGACGACGTCTTCATCCTCGAAGTGAACCCGCGCGCCTCGCGTACGGTGCCCTTCGTCTGCAAGGCCACGGGCATGTCGCTGGCGAAGATCGCCGCGCGCGCCATGGCCGGACGCACGCTGGTCGAGCAGGGCACGACGAAGGAGATCATCCCGTCGTACTACTCGGTCAAGGAAGCGATCTTCCCGTTCCTGAAGTTCCAGAACGTCGACCCGATTCTCGGCCCCGAGATGAAGTCCACCGGCGAAGTGATGGGCGTGGGCCGCACCTTCGGTGCCGCCTTCGCACGTGGCCACGAAGCCGCGGGTATCAAGGCGCCGCCCAAGGGCAAGGTGTTCATGTCGGTGCGCGATGCCGACAAGGATCGCCTGCTGCCGATCGCGAAGGACGTCGCCGATCGTGGCTACGTCGTGGTTGCGACCTCGGGCACGGCGAAGTTCCTGCAGGACAACGGTGTGCCGTGCGAGCGCATCAACAAGGTGCTCGAAGGCCGTCCGCACATCGTCGACCTGATCAAGAACGGCGAAGTGGTCTATATCGTCAACACGACGGAAGGCAAGCAGGCCATCTCCGATTCGTTCTCGATCCGCCGTGAAGCGCTGCAGCAGCGCGTCACGTATTCCACGACGGTCGCAGGCGCGCGTGCCCTGGTGCATTCGCTCGACTTCCACGCCAACGGTGAAGTGAACAGCCTGCAGGACCTGCACAAGGAGCTGAATGTATGAGCAGCCGTCCTCCGATGACCCAGAAGGGCGCCGATCGCCTGCGTGGGGAGCTGGAACACATGAAGGGCCCGAAGCGCCAGGCGATCATCGCCGCGGTCGCCGAGGCGCGTGCGCATGGTGACCTGAAAGAGAACGCCGAATACCACGCCGCCCGCGAGGAACACGGCTTCAACGAAGGTCGCATCGCGGAGCTGGAAGCCGCGCTGTCGAACTCGGAGATCATCGACACCGAGCGCCTGAACGTCGCCAGTGGCCGCATCGTGTTCGGCGCCATCGTCGACCTGATCGACGTGGACACCGACACCGCGGTGACCTACCAGATCGTCGGCGACGTCGAGGCCGACATCAAGAAGGGCCTGATCGCCGTCTCCTCGCCGATCGCTCGTGCGCTCATCGGCAAGAGCGAAGGCGACGAGTTCGACTTCACCGCCCCGAACGGCGTGAAAACGTATTCGATCGAAAAGGTTCGCTACGTCTGATCGGTCGCCGCAAAGCGACGAGAAAAACGCCCCTCACGGGGCGTTTTTTTTGCTGTCTTTGGTAGGAGCCGATTCATCGGCGATCCCGCGGCAGCGGGCCAGGTTATCGCGAGCACCCAATCGCCGCTGAAGCGGCTCCCACAGGGAGTATCGCCGATGAATCGGCTCCTACCGGGCGATGGCTTGCAGGATGCGCTCGAGCTTGTCGGGGTTGCGCTGGACGTGGATCTGCGTGATGTGGTCGCCGTCGATGACGTAGGTCTGCACGGATTCGAGGGCGCCGTTGAGGTAGCGCAGCAACGACGTTTCGCCGTTGATCGTGGCGATCTGCAGGCGCAGGCCGTATTTGTAGCGCAGGTTCGCCGCATAGAAGAGCTGGGCGATGCGCTGACCGCCGAGCATCGGCTTCGGGAAGCTGGTGACCTTGCCGCCGCCGTCGCCCATCAGTACGGCGTCGGTGGCCAGCATCGAGCGGATGGCGGAGAAATCGCCGGCGGACAGCGCGCTGGCGAAGCGATGCATGAGCCGCCGGTGGGCGTCCGGCGTGACCGACTGGCGGGGGCGTTCGTCGCGAATCTGGTCCTTGGCGCGGTGGACGAGCTGGCGGCAGGCCGCCTCCGTCTTGCCCAGGGTCTGCGCGATCTCCGGATAGTCGGCATCGAGCACCTCACGCAGGAGGAAGGCGGCGCGCGCTTCCGGGGTGAGGCGTTCGAGCAGGAGAAGAAAGGCGACCGACACGTCGCTGGAGAGCTCCTGCAGGGATTCGGGAGAGGCGGCCTCCTCGGTCAGGACCGGCTCGGGCAGCCAGATGCCCGTGTAGTGCTCCCGGCGCGCCTTGGCCGCCCGCAGGCGGTCGATCGCACGCCGGGTGGTCGTGGTGACCAGCCAGGCCTCGGCATTGTCGATCGCGGCCTGGTTGGCGTCATTCCAGGTGATCCAGACGTCCTGCACGACATCCTCGGACTCGGAAACCGAGCCGAGCATCCGATAGGCAATGCCGTGCAGGCGCGGGCGGAGCGCGGTGAAGGTGGCAGTTGCGTCGTTCATGGACACTAAGACGTAGCTCCCCTGGTCTGTGTGACAAGGGTACGTCAGTGGAACGGCGCCGAATTGGCGAACCTGTCTTAATTGACGGGCGTAAGCACCGGCGCGTTCTGGTTCTTCAGCAGGAACACCACGAACTTCGCCGGCTTGGTCTTGCTGGCGTTGCGACCCACTGTGTGGATGTCGTTCGGGCCCTCGTAGAAGGTGTCGCCCGGCTTGAGCACCTGTTCCTTCTGGCCTTTCACACCCATGATGATCGATCCCTCGAGCACATAGACGATGGCGTGCGCGTCGTGGCGGTGCACGGGATCGACGGCGCCAGGCGGGTAGTCGACGGTGATGGTGAGGATCTCCTTGCCGGGGAAGTCGGGCAGGGCCTTGGTCATGTTTTCGGCGACCGTGGCGTGCGGCGCACTGGCATCGCCATGGGCCGTCGCGTCATGGGCCGTCGCGTCGTGAGCGATAGCGTTGCCGGAAATCAATGCCCAAAGCAGGGCGAGCATGGTGAGGCGTTTCATCGGAGGTTCCTCGCGGGGCAGGGAGGGCGAGGCGGTGTACGTCTCGCCCGGGAAAGCGGGACTCAGGAGAGGTTGGCTTTTTCCAGGCCATACGCCTTGTCGGAAATGCCCGGCTCGACGTGGAAGGCGACGTTGACGCGGTTCCAGGCGTTGATGGCCATGACGGAGAACGTCAGATCGGAGATTTCCTTCTCGGACAGCTGCGTGCGGACACGCTCGTAGAGCTCATCGGCAACGCCGTGCGCGGGAATCTGCGTCAGCACTTCCGCCCAGGCCAGGCAGGCGCGTTCGCGCGGCGTGAACAGGTTCGACTCGCGCCAGATGGCGACGTGATGCAGGCGCAATGCACGCTCGCCATGGATCGTCGCGTGCTTGACGTGCATGTCCACGCAGAAAGCGCAGCCGTTGATCTGCGAGACGCGCAGCTGGACGAGATCGCGGATGGAATCTTCAATCGACGAGTGATTGAGGGTCATCGTGAACTCGAGGAACTTCTTGAACAGATCCGGGGACTGCTTCTGATAGTCGACGCGCATGTCATTGCCTCGTTAGCGTTGGGGAAGGGAGTGCGAGGCGAAGGTTAGGCGCGCCCGATCGGTGCCGGTAGATCCGGATACGGGACCACGGTGTTGCGTCGCGGGCACCAATGTAGGAGCCGATGCATCGGCCCCTAAAAAAAATCGTTGCGCTTGTCACAACGACCCTGCTTGCCGCGTCTGTTGGATATGGACGAACGAAACGACTCATTCGACGTGGTGTGGCCCGGACTGTTGGCCTTGCTGGATGACTTGCCTACGGAAGCACGTGTCGCCTTCCTGCTCAGCCAGGTATTCGACATGCGCGTGGATGACGTGGCAGCGCTGTTGCGCAGCGACGCTGCCCATTGCCGGGAGCTTGTCGAGCGAGCGCGCGAGCAGATCCATGCTGTCCGCCACGAGAAGAAAGCACGCGGAGGAGCACTATGACTATCAACCACCCTGAAACCGCCGCTGCCGAACCGGTCGACGCGCTGGCCTCGAGTTTTTCCGCTAGTTACGCCGGTGTTATCGCCTTCATCGCTGTCGTGAACGAAGGCAGCTTTGCCAGGGCGGCGGACCGTCTCGGCATTGGTCGATCGGCGGTTAGCCGCAGCGTGCAGAAGCTGGAGGGGCAGGTGGGTGCACGGCTGTTCATCCGCACCACGCGCAGCAATGCGTTGACGCGCGAAGGCGAAATCTTCTTCGAGAACTGCAAGCCCGGCGTCGAACGCATCACGCGGGCGCTGGCCGACATGCAGGACCTCCGCGAGGGACCGCCCCGTGGCCAGCTGCGTATCAGCTCGGCGGTCGGTTTCGGTCGCAAGGTGGTGGCGCCCCTGCTCAACGGTTTTCGTGACCTCTATCCGGAGATCGCGGTGGACCTCCTGCTCGACGATCACACCGCCGATTTCACGACGGACCAGATCGACGTGTCGTTCCGTAACGGGCGCCTGGAAGATAGCCAGGTGATCGCGCGGCAGCTCATCCCGATGCAGATGGTCGTCTGCGCCTCACCTGCCTACGTGGCCGTCCACGGCTTGCCGACTAGCACGGCCGAACTGGCTGACCACCAATGCCTCAACTTCCGGCTGGCGTCGGGTCGTATCCACGAGTGGGAGTTTAAGGTCGACGGCCGCCTGCAGAAGGTGATGCCGAAGGCCATGCTCACCTTCAACGACACCGACCTCCTGCTGGAGGCTGCGCTAGACGGCCGTGGCGTGGTCCAGCTCGCCGGCTACCAGGTATGCGAACACCTTCGGACCGGGCGTCTGCTGTCGTGCCTTCCGCAATACGCGCCGGACGACCGGGGGCACTACATCTGTTACCTCAGCCGGCAACAGTTGCCGACGCGCATTCGCGTCTTCATCGATTACATGATTGCCCGGGTACGTGCGCTGGACCTGCAATGCGTGAGCAGTCTTTCGATCGCGGCGGTGCTCGGCAACCTGCTCGCCGGCGCCATCTGACGATTGGTGCCTCACGGGCAACACCGTAGTCCTGCTCAAGGTTCTACCGGCCGCCTAGCCGCGAGCCTACTGTTTCCCCACTCCCGCCCGATCCTTTCCGGACCGCGGCGCCCCCTTGTTCGACCAGGAGACACCTCATGAAAATTCTCGTCATCGGCGGCTCAGGCCTCATCGGTAGCAAGGTCGTCACCCGCCTGCGCGCACTCGGTCACGAAGCGATCTCGGCCTCGCCCTCGTCGGGCGTCAACACCATGACCGGCGAAGGGCTGGATGCGGCGGTCGCCGGCGTCGACACCGTTCTGGACCTTTCCAACTCCCCGTCGTTCGCGGACAAGGACGTGCTCGATTTCTTCGAGACCACGGGCCGCAACATCGCGGCGGCGGAAGTGAAAGCGGGCGTCAAGCACCATGTCGCGCTCTCGGTGGTCGGTACCGATCGTCTGCCGGACAGCGGTTATCTGCGYGCGAAGGTCGTACAGGAAACGCTGATTCGTGAATCCGGCGTGCCCTACACGATCGTGCGATCGACACAGTTCTTCGAGTTCCTCAACGGTATCGTCCAGGCCAGCGCCAAGGGCGAGTCCGTGCACCTGTCCACCGGCAACATGCAGCCGATCGCGTCGGAAGATGTCGCCGACGCCATGACCGCTGCGACGCTTGCTGCGCCGGTCAACGGCATCATCGAAATCGGTGGTCCGGACAAGATTCGCATGGCCGATCTCGTGCAGCGCTTCCTCACCGCGATCAAGGATCCGCGCCAGACGATTCCCGATCCGAAGGCGTTGTATTTCGGCACCGTGCTGGAAACCGACTCGCTGGTTCCCGGTCCGGGCGCCAAGCTCGGCAAGATCGACTTCGTCACCTGGTTCAAACAATCCGATGTCGCCACGGCCTGACCGCATCCTCTGATGAAGCCGACACGTCCTCCCGCGTCCTTTCTCGATCGCTACACCGGGGCCGATTTCGCACCGTTGTACACCGCCACGGTGCATGTGACGGGCGGGGAGGCGGCGCACGGCCGTGCGTCGGGCATCGCCCGATCCGCGGACGGCACGCTCGATCTGCAGCTGCGCATGCCTGCCGAGTTGGGCGGCCCCGGTGGCGGCACGAATCCCGAGGAGCTGTTTGCCGCGGGGTTCGCCGCATGCTTCCACGGTGCACTTAGCCTGCTTGCGGCGCGTGCGGGTGTGTCGATGACCGACGCGCAGGTCACGGCATCGGTGACCTTCGGCCGCGATCCCATGGATGGCTTGTTCACCCTTGTTGCCGGTGTTCGCATCGCGCTCCCCGGTGTCGACCGCGCAGTCGCCGAGGCACTGGTGCGCAACACCGAACGCATCTGTCYCTACGCAAAGATGGCCCGCCAGGGCATCGAATGTATCGTTTCCCTAGAGCTATGAACGAAAGTCGTCTTCCCCCCTGGGCGCGCGAGCGCCTGCAACATTTCATCGACACGCACATCGGACGCCGTCTCGCCATCGCCGAACTGGCATCCTCGATCGGTTACAGCGAGTCGTACTTCTTCCGCACGTTCAAGGCGACCTTCGGCAGCACGCCGCACGCCTATGTCCTGATGCGTCGCCTCGAACTGGCGTGCGAGCTGATGCTTGCCACCGACGACGCCCTCAGTGACATCGCGGTTCGCTGCGGACTGGCCGACCAGGCCCACTTCACCCGCCGCTTTCGCCGCGCCTTCGATTCGCCGCCCGGCGAATGGCGCCGCCGGGAACGACTAAGACCAACGTAGGGTGGCGCCAGCCGAAAACCTGCCTAAGATGCGATCCGGGTAGTACCACTCATCGGCAGGGGATAAAACGCATGGCAGGGAACGAGACGGCCGGCTTGCTGGCACGGGAACGTACGATTGCGGGACCGGGGTTCAATCGCTGGCTAGTACCACCCGCCGCCCTCGCCATCCACCTGTGCATCGGCATGGCCTACGGCTTCTCGGTGTTCTGGATCCCGATGACCAAGCTGGTCCCGGGCGCGGATGCCGCGGTCTGCGCGAGCCAGGGTTTCCTCGACCAGCTCACGACCACCACCTGTAACTGGACCGTGCCCTCGGTCAACCACATCTTCGAAACCTTCATTGCGATGCTCGGCCTGGCCGCGGCGCTGTGGGGCGGCTGGCTGGAACACGCCGGTCCTCGCAAGGCGGGCTTCATCGCCGCCAGCTGCTGGGGTGGCGGCCTGGTGCTGGGCGGGATCGGTGTCTCGATCCACCAGCTTTGGCTGGTTTACCTCGGCTGCGGATTATTGGGTGGTGTGGGGCAGGGGCTGGGCTACATCACGCCCGTGTCGACCCTGATCAAATGGTTTCCCGACCGCCGTGGCCTGGCCACGGGCTTCGCCATCATGGGTTACGGCGGCGGCGCGATGATCGGTGCACCGATCGCGGTGAAGCTCATGGACGTGTTCAAGAACGGCGAGATTGCCGGCGTATCGACCACGCTCATCGTCATGGGCGTGATCTACTTCGTGGCGATGTCGCTGGGTGCGTTCGGCTTTCGCGTCACACCCAATGGCTGGAAGCCCGCGGGTTACCAGCCGGCGGTCGCCGGTGCGACCAACAAGCGGACGATGATCAGCCACGGCCATGTGCATCTGAACCAGGCCTGGAAGACCCCGCAGTTCTGGTTGATCTGGGGCGTGCTGTGCATGAATGTGACCGCGGGTATCGGCGTGTTGTCGATGGCCAGCCCGATGTTGCAGGACGTGTTCGGCGCCGGCTTGCTGGGCGTCGACCCGGGGACGGCACTCACCGCTGCCCAGAAGACCGCGATCGCCGCGGCGGCGGCAGGCCTGGTCGGCCTGATCAGCCTGTTCAATTCGGCGGGTCGCCTGGCCTGGGCCTCGGCGTCGGATTACCTCGGTCGCAAAGTCACTTACATCATCTTCTTCGTCCTCGGCATCATCCTGTATTGCCTGCTGCCGACGCTCSGCCACCTCGGCGCGGCGGCGCTCTTCGTGATCACAGTCTGCGTGATCCTGTCGATGTACGGCGGTGGGTTCGCCACGGTGCCGGCCTATCTGGCGGACATGTTCGGCACGCAGATGGTCGGTGCGATTCACGGTCGTCTGCTCACCGCCTGGTCGGTGGCTGGCGTGATCGGCCCGGTCCTGATTGCCGGCATCCGTGAGGCGCAGCTGGGCGCTGGCGTGGCCAAGAACCTCGTCTACGACCGTACTCTGTACATCCTCGCCGGCTTGCTGCTGATCGGCCTGATCTGCAACCTGCTGGTCCGCCCGGTCGACCCGAAGCACCACATGACCGAGGAGGAGCTGAAGCGCGAGCGCGCGCTGCAGCACGAGGTCCAGGCCACGGACGCAAGCGTCGCTGCCGCGGCAAGGGGGCCCTTCGGCGTGGTTGGCGTGCTGGCCTGGCTCGCAGTGGGTATCCCGTTCCTGATCGGGGTGTGGATCGCCTTGCAGAAGGCGGCGGCTCTGTTATAACGGGCCTCGGGGTGAATCGGGACGAGCGTTCAATGGAACATACGCCAGGAGTGTCGAAGGGGAGTCTGGTGTGTGTGGGCGTCGGCATGACGCTCGGCTCGCACCTCACGCCTATTTCGAAAAGCGAAATTGAACGCGCGGACGTCGTATTCGCCGGGGTGTCCGACGCGCTGGTTGAAATGTGGCTGCGCGAAATGCATGCCGACGTGCGCAGCCTCCAGCCCTACTACGCCGAGGGCAAATCACGTCGTCGGACGTACGAGCAAATGGTCGAGGCGATCCTCACCGAGGTGCGTGCCGGCAAGCGTGTCTGCGGCGTTTTTTACGGCCATCCGGGCATCTTCGCGCTGGCACCGCATCGCTCCATCGAGATCGCGCGCGCCGAAGGCTACGACGCACGCATGGAGCCCGGCGTCTCCTCCGAGGACTGCCTCTACGCGGATCTCGGCATCGACCCCGGGCTGCTCGGTTGCCAGCACTTCGAGGCGACGCAGTTCCTGTTGCACAAGCGGAATGTCGATCCGTCGGCCTGGTTGTTCCTCTGGCAGGTCGGTCATGTAGGCGACCTCTCCCTGGGCAAACGCAGCACGGGTGAGCCGTATCGCCAGGTCCTCGTCGACGTGCTCGCCCGGCACTACCCGCTGGACCATCCGGTCATTATCTACAGCGTGCCGACCCTGCCGATCGAGGCACCGTCCATCCGGCGCATTCGCCTGGCCGATCTTCCGGCGACACCTGTCACCACATCGGACACCGTGGCGCTGGCTCCGGCGCAGGCGATGGTCCCCGACGCCGACATCCGCAGCCGCCTGGAATCGCTGATGCGATCCGAGGCGGCATAAGCCCTTTGGCTGGCTTTACACGAGCGGGCTGTCTGGCGGTATCATCGCCGCGCGAGCGACCTCGTGGGGAGGAGACGCCGTCAAAGCCGGCAAGCCCGGTGCTCAGGGGATGAGGTATGGGGAACGTTGTAGAGTTTCTGGCCCGTGTCGGACAGGATGCCGCCTTGCGTCACGCATCGGCCGAGCAGATGTCCGCCGAGCTGGAAGCCGCCGGCATCTCACCGGAACTGAGCGCTGAGATCCATGCCGGCAACGCCGGTGGCCTTCGTTTGCTCCTCGGGCAGGGCGTGTTTTTCGCCGCACTGATGCCGGACGGTCCGGATGAGGACCGCGAAGAAGAAGACGATCGTCAGGACGACGAAGAGGATGAGGAAGGCGAAGATAAGCTTTCTCTGTCTTCTGAGTCGCACACGCGTCTCTGATTCGATGAGGCGGGCATGCCGCCAACTGCGATGGGTATTGGCGATCGGTCTCCTTGTCGCCAGTGGTCTCGTGGCCGGCGCAGCAGCTTCGCCCCAGGACGGAGCGACTGCCGCGGCCGAGGCTATCGACTTGGCCGATACCATCAAGCTGAAGGACTTCCCGCGTTTCAGCGAGATGCTGTCGAAGCTGGATGCCAACGATGCCTCGCTCGCCGACAGCTCGCGCTGGAAGCTTCGTTTCCTGCTTGGGTGGCGCGCGGTCTACCTTGGCAATTTCGAGGGTGGCCGAGCCATTCTCGATGACGTTGCAGACAACGCACCGAACAACCTGCTGCGGTTCCGTGCCCTTGCCACGCTGGTGAATCTCCTGGGCGAAGGGCATCGTTACCAGCTGGCCTTCGTTCGCCTCAGTCAGCTGCAGGACATGATGCCGTCCATCAGGGACGCGAATGCGCGCTTCCAGGGCTTGGGTGAGGCATCGCAGCTGCTCAGTGCCGCGGGACAATACGATCAGGCCGAGGCCTACGCCAGGTTGATGATCGACGAGCCGCCGCCGGGGGAGACCATCTGCAAGGGCGCGGAGCACCTGTTGCGTGCACAGCGCGACGCCAAGAAGATCGGCGCGCTCGATCCCTTGTTCGCTCGCGCGATCGATGTCTGCATGGCTAGCGGCGACAAGTTATTCGGGCAGATCATGCGCGGCGACATGGCCTGGATCTTCCTCGCGCAGGGGCGGCCGGAAGATGCGGTCGCTTTGCTGACCGAGTATGGCGACGCGATGCGTCAACTCAATTACGCCACGCTTTCATCGGAAACGGACGGTACGCTTGCGTTGGCTTATTTCCGCTTGGGCAAGATGGCCGAAGCACGCCGTTACGCCAATTCGGCGATCGCGAATTCGGTGAAGGGCGAGTACACCGAGGCCCTTATCGAGGCCTACGAAGTGCTCTATCGCGTGGAGAAGCAGGCCGGGAATGCCGCGGCAGCGCTCGCCTACCATGAGCAGTACATGGCGGCGGACAAGGCGTATCTGACCGATGTCGGAGCCCGCGGACTGGCGTTCCAGGTGGTCGACCAACAGGTGGCCGCCAAGAAGGCCGAAGTCCAGTCGCTCAACAAGCAGAACGAAATCCTGCGCCTGAGTGGTGCGCTCGATCGCAAGGACGTCGAGACCAGTCGTCTTTACATCATCATTCTCGCTGCCAGTCTTGCGGCTATCGTCTGGCTGGTTCTCTGGCTGCGCCGCTCGCAGATGCGTTTCATGAAGCTGGCGCGTCGTGATGGTCTGACGGGCATCTGCAATCGCGAACACTTCGTCGAGCAGGCCGATCGCGTGCTTGCCTACGGTGCGCGTTCCGATCGCGGGCTGTGCCTGATCCTGTTCGACCTGGATCACTTCAAGAACGTCAACGATAGCTATGGCCACGCCGTGGGCGACGAAGTGCTCAAGCGTGCCGTCGACGTTTGTCACCGCGCCCTGCATGCCTGCGATGTTTTCGGTCGGCTCGGTGGCGAAGAATTCGCGATCCTGTTGCCCGATTGCAGTCCCGCCCAGGCGCGTGCGCGTGCGGAGCAGCTGCGATTGTCGATCTCGGCGACTGCCGCTACGCAGGCGCGTCCCGAACTGGCGGTCACCGCGAGCTTCGGCGTCTCGTCCACGCTGCAGTGTGGTTTCGAACTGCATCGCCTGCTCGTGGTGGCGGATGCGGCGCTTTATCGTGCGAAGCGGGCAGGGCGCAATTGCGTCTTCATGGGTGATACGGGCGATATCCCGGACTCGCCATACCTGACCGAGGCGCGCGGCTGATCAGCCCCTACATTGGCGTGACGCATAAAAAAAGGCCGCTTTCGCGGCCTTTCTTTTTACCCGTCGCAGCTAGCTATTAGCGCTGACGAGCCTTGAAACGGGGGTTGCTCTTGCAGATCACGAACACTTTGCCGCGACGGCGAACGACTTTGCAGTCACGGTGACGCGACTTCGCGGACTTCAAAGAGGAAAGCACCTTCACGGCTAGCTCCTGAAACTTTAAGGACAAGGAAAAACGGAATTGTAGCGATCCGGTCGCTGTTACGCAAGCGCAGGGAAAGATTGACCTTTCAGGCAAGGCCAAGCGCGGTACGTGCCTCGCGCACCGTGCGCAGGAAGCTTTCCAGCACGGGGGAGGTATTGTCCACGCGACTGGCCACCGCGAGCAAGAGAAAGGCTTCCGGATCGTCCACCGGCACGAAGGCGACGCCGTCCAGATGCACCGACTGCAACGATCCCGGAACCAGTGCCAGGCCCAGGCCTGCGGCGACCAGGGGCAGCAGGGAAGGGATCTGCTGGGCTTCCTGGCGCACATTGGGGCGGAACTTGGCCTTGTTCGCCAGCAGCATCAGGCGGTCGATCAGGGTCGCTGCGTGGGCCCGGGGTGGGGCCACGAAACGCTCGTGGGCCAGTTCCTCCATGCGCAGGGATTCGCGTCTGGCGAAACGGTGGCCGGTGGGCAGGGCGATGACCAGGGGTTCGTGGTCGATCACCTCGACATTGAGCTGACGGGCATTGGCCACGCCCTCGGGGTGGGCCCGGAGCAGGCCGACGTCGATCTGTCCGCTGAGGATGGCGTCGTACTGGGCGCCGGTCAGCATCTCGCCCAGGTGCAGGCTGACGCCGGGTGCCGCTTGTGTGAAGCGCAGCAAGGTTTCCGGCAGCGCGCGGTGAAATGATACGGAGACGGCATAGGCCAGCCTCAGCTGGCCGGTGAACCCGGCGGCCGCCTCGGTCACCACGGTTCGTGCGCTTTCCGCGCGCGCCAGGATGGCCTTGGCCTCGCTGAGGAACAGCCGGCCCGGCTCGGTCAGGGCGACACGGCGACGGTTGCGGTCGAACAGGCGCACACCGAGATCCGCCTCGAGGGCGAGGATCTGCTGCGACAGCGGAGGCTGCGAAATATGCAGGCGCTGGGCGGCTTGGGTGAAGCTGAGGGTTTCCGCCACTTCCACGAAGTAGCGCAGCTGGCGCAGATCGAACATAGTCGATTTTCGTCTAAGTGAGTCGTGAAAGATATATTGGCGAGAATTTCCTAGGAAATCTATTATCCGTCTCGACCTACCAATCAACCCTCCCCCTGGGTCGGTAGGTCCCTCGCCCCGCATCGACGCTAAACACCGGTATCTGGCCTACCTCCCCCCCCGAGGCCCATACCGAGGCGTCCTCTGCGGGGCGACTTTATTTCTGCGACCCAGAATGCTGGCCACTCGCCGTTGTAGGAGCCGATTCATCGGCGATCCCGCGGCAGCGGGCCCGGGTGCTGCAGTCCAGCGGGCGAGGGTGCTGCGTTGCCGCGAGCACCCTTTCGCCGATAAATCGGCTCCTACCGGTTACAGCTTCGCGGTGAAGGCGCACTCGGTGCTGGCGCGTACGTGACCTTCGTCGACGCCGGGGGCCAGTTCGATGAGTTCGAGGCCGCCGGGCGTCACGTCGAACACCGCCAGGTCGGTGATGATGCGGTCGACCACGGCCTTGCCCGTGAGGGGCAGGCTGCATTCGGTGAGGATCTTCGGCGTGCCGTCTTTGGCGGTGTGTTCCATCACCACGACGACACGCTTCACGCCGGCGACGAGGTCCATCGCGCCGCCCATGCCCTTGACCATCTTGCCGGGCACCATCCAGTTGGCGATGTCGCCCTCGGCGGTGACCTGCATGGCGCCGAGGATGGAAATGTCCACGTGGCCGCCGCGGATCATCGCGAAGGAATCCGCGCTGGAGAAGTACGACGCGCCCGGCCGCGCGGTGACGGTCTGCTTGCCGGCGTTGATCAGGTCGGCGTCCACTTCCTCTTCGGTCGGGAACGGGCCGATGCCGAGCAGGCCGTTTTCGGACTGCAGCCACACGTCCACGCCGTCGGGCAGGTGGTTGGCGACCAGGGTCGGCAAGCCGATGCCCAGGTTCACGTAGTCGCCGTCGGAGAGTTCCAGCGCGGCGCGCTGCGCCATCTGTTCACGAGTCCAGGCCATGGTGTTCTCCTCAGGCGCGCACGGTGCGCTGTTCGATGCGCTTGGACGGCGCGGGATTGTGCACGATGCGATCGACGTAGATGCCCGGCGTATGGACCTGGTCCGGATCCAGCTCGCCCACTTCGACCATGATCTCGACTTCGGCGATGCAGACCTTGCCCGCCGTCGCCGCCATCGGATTGAAGTTGCGCGCGGTCTTGCGGTAGACGAGGTTGCCGGAAGGGTCGGCCTTCCAGGCCTTGACCAGGGCGACGTCAGCGACGATGGAGCGCTCCATCACGTACATGTTGCCGTCGAACTCGCGGGTTTCCTTGCCCTCGGCCACCTGGGTGCCGTAACCGGTGCGGGTGAAGAAGGCGGGGATGCCAGCGCCACCGGCGCGCAGCTTCTCGGCCAGGGTGCCCTGCGGGGTGAACTCGACCTCGAGTTCGCCGGCCAGGAACTGGCGCTCGAACTCCTTGTTCTCGCCGACGTAGGAGGAAACCATCTTGCGGATCTGACGGGTCTCCAGCAGCAGGCCGAGACCGACGCCGTCGATGCCGGCGTTGTTGGACACGGCGGTCAAGCCCTTGACCCCGGAATCGCGCAGGGCTTCGATCAGCAGCTCGGGAATACCGCAGAGGCCGAAGCCGCCCACGGCGATGATCTGTCCGTTGGCCACGAGGCCGGCCAGGGCCTCACGGGCGCTGGCGACGCGTTTGTCGCGCGAATGCGACTTCACCTGGTTCATGCGTTGTCGAGTCCATCCGGGCGGTCCCGCCGCCGGTTCGCCCGCCATCATAGCCGAGCGCCATCACGTTCCGTGGTACGTCGAAGGTTCACGCTGGTGCATGTTGCTGGGCAACAAAGCCGGATACGAACAAGAACGTGTGCCCGAATGGCGGTTTGATTGACAGGTTTCCAAAGCCCCGTCTCCCGCAATTCCCCAACCTGGAGGTTCTCGTGAGCAAGCAGAAGATTGGCGTGATCGGCATGGCCGTCATGGGTCGCAACCTGGCCTGGAATATCGAAAGCCGCGGGCACGCCGTTTCCATCTTCAACCGAAGTAAGGAAAAGACCGACGAGGTGATGTCCGAGAGCAAGGACAAGCAGCTCGTGCCGACGTACTCGCTCGAAGAGTTCGTCGACTCGCTCGAGAAACCCCGGCGCATCCTGCTGATGGTGCAGGCCGGCAAGGGCACCGACGCCGTGATCGAGCAGTTGCGCCCCTTGCTGGACAAGGGCGACATCCTCATCGATGGCGGGAATACGTACTACAAGGACACGGTGCGCCGTGGCGAGGAACTGGCGAAGGACGGCTTGCACTTCATCGGTACCGGCGTGTCCGGTGGCGAGGAGGGGGCGCTGAAGGGCCCGTCGATCATGCCCGGCGGTCCGCGCGACGCGTACGACCTGGTCGCGCCCATCCTCACCGAGATCGCCGCGAAGGCGCCGGATGGGGAGCCCTGCGTCACCTATATCGGCCCGGGCGGGGCCGGTCATTACGTGAAAATGGTGCACAACGGCATCGAATATGGCGACATGCAGCTCATCTCCGAGAGCTACGCCGTGCTCAAGCACGTGCTCGGCCTCGACAACCAGTCGCTGGCCGATGTCTACAGCGAATGGAACGAGGGTGAGCTCGATAGCTTCCTGATCGAGATCACATCGAAGATCTTTACCAAGAAAGACGACAAGAGCGACAAGATGCTTGTCGACATGATCCTCGACCGGGCTGCGCAGAAGGGCACCGGCAAATGGACCAGCCAGAGCGCGCTCGATCTCGGCGTCCCGCTCACGCTGATCACGGAGTCGGTGTTCGCCCGCGGGTTGTCCTCCCTGAAGGAGGAGCGGATGGCGGCGAGCAAGCAACTGGCCGGTCCGAAGGCCGAGAAGTTCTCAGGTGACCGCTCCGCGTTCAAGGAGTCGGTCCGTCGCGCCCTCTACATGAGCAAGCTCATCTCGTATGCCCAGGGCTTTGCCCAGCTGCGCGCGGCCTCGGACGAGAACGACTGGAAGCTGGACTACGGCGCCATCGCCAAGATTTTCCRCGCCGGTTGCATTATCCGGGCCCGCTTCCTGCAGAAAATCACCGACGCCTATAAGAACGACGGCGACGTCAAGAACCTGCTTCTCGACCCCTACTTCCGCGACATTGTGCAGAACTACCAGGGCGCGTTGCGTGAGGTGGTCGCCGAGGCGGTCCGGGTGGGCGTGCCGGTGCCCGGCTTCTCCGCCGCCATTGCCTACTACGACAGCTATCGGGCCGAGCGGCTCCCCGCCAACCTCATTCAGGCCCAGCGCGACTTCTTCGGCGCCCATACCTTCGAGCGGGTGGATGAAAAGGGCAGTTTCCACGCCGAATGGGCTGAGTAGAGCCCTGTGGGAGCCGATTCATCGGCGATCCCGCGGCAGCGGGCCAGATGATCGCGGCCTGGTTATCGCCGCTGACGCGGCTCCCATATCGCTGATGAGCGGACTTGCTTCACGGCTTGAGACGTAAGAACTAGCGCTAGGTGGGAGCCTCCCTTTAGAGTTGGCGCAATCGAGAGGGTCGCCGCGTGTGCGGCGGCCCTTTTGCGACCAACGAGGGAGTACGTTGTTTGACGCAGAGACGTAAGCTGACCGGCGCCGTGGCGCTCGCGATAGCGCTGGCCGGATGCTCGACCCTGCCTCAGCCGCGCGACGACGGGGCGTTGCAGCGCGAAGCCATGGCAGGCACCGAAAAACCCGCACCCCGGTCGGTCATCCTTCCCAGTACCAACCCGGCCACGCCGGGCGTGGCCCCGCCGGAAGTGACGACGGGCACGGGCGAGTTCGTCAAAGCGGTCGGCCTGGCGAAGCCGACGCCGGTGGCCGAAGGCGCGGGTACGGTGACCTTCAATTTCGAGAACCAGCCGGTCGAGTCGGTCGTCAAGGCGATCCTCGGCGACCTGCTGCATGAAAACTATTCGATCGTGCCGGGCGTGCAGGGCAACGTGTCCTTCTCGACCTCGCAGCCGGTGACGGCCGAGCAGGCCCTGCCGATCCTCGAGACGCTGCTGTCGTGGACCGGCAATGCGCTGGTCCACAGCAACGGTCGCTACGTGGTGATGCCGGCGAAGGATGCCGTCGCCGGCAACCTCGTGCCGAGCATCGGCGCGAACGCACCGGCCGGCGGCCTGCAGGCACGCCTGTTTCCGCTGCACTTCATCTCCGCCACGGAGATGCAGAAGCTGATCAAGCCGTTCGCGCGTGCCGACGCCGTGCTGCTCGCCGACCCCACCCGCAACGTGCTGGTGATGGCCGGCACGCCGAGTGAACTGGAAAATTACCAGCGCACCGTGGCCACCTTCGACGTGGACTGGTTGCGCGGCATGTCCGTGGGCGTGTTCAGCCTGCAACGCGCGGAGGTCAAAGACCTCACGCCGATGCTCGACAAGCTGTTCGGCGACAAGGGCAATACGCCGATGGCGGGGCTACTGCGCTTCATCCCCATCGAGCGGACCAACTCGCTGGTGGTGATCAGCCCGCAGCCGGCCTATCTGGATGAGGTACGGAGTTGGATCGATCGCATCGACCATGGCGGTGGCAACGAAGCGCAGCTCTACGTCTACGACGTGCGCAATGTGCAGGCGTCCGACCTGGCCGATTATCTCTCCGACATCTACGGCGGCGGCTCCAGCGGTGGTCGCTCGGGCGATCGTGGCGGCAAGGTCGGTCCGGGCCTGAGTTCCGGCACGCTTGGTGGCGACAGCGATTCGCGTAACGGTTCCGGCTCCGGCTTTGGCAACAGTTCGGGCACGTTCGGCAGTGGCTCCTCGTCCTCGTCGTCTGGCGGTTACCTCAATACGACCGGCGGCAACGGGATCAACGGCTCTTCGTCGTCGGGCTTCGGCAGCAGCGGTGGTTCGTCGATCGGCGRCTCGCAGAGCGGCTTCGCCGGTAGTGGATTTGGCGATGACGACAACTCGCATCGCTCGCACACGGGTGCCATCACGACCGACGAAGGCGTGCGCATCACCTCGGTGGACTCCAACAACCAGCTGATGGTCCGTTGCCGCCCGGCGCAGTGGGCGGAAATCGAGCAGGCGATCAAGCGCCTCGATGCCGTGCCGCTGCAGGTACAGATCGAAACACGCATCCTCGAAGTGGCCTTGACCGGTAATTTCCAGTTCGGTGTGCAGTGGTACCTGGAAGGCCTCGTCGGCGGTAAGAACGGGTCGGTGGGCCAGCCGGGCAACCAGCAGCAGTGGGCACTCGGCAGCGGCGGCAACGTCTACAACCCGACCACGGACAGCTTCTTCTACTCGTTCGTCAACAACAATCTGTCCGTCGCGCTGAAGGCGATGGAGACCAGTGGCAATACGAAGACGTTGTCCGCGCCGTCGCTGGTGGTGCTGAACAATCAGAAGGCGCACATCCAGGTCGGCGACCAGATTCCGATCACGCAGACCTTCGTCAACACCGGTGCGAACACGGACAACACGATCGGCCAGGTGGAATACAAGGACAC
>NZ_JBFUAT010000039.1:0-40513 GCF_056406135.1 Luteibacter sp. P1_D3
TCCTTGCCATCCTTGTCTTTGTCCTTGGCGTCCTTGGCGTCGCTGTCGTCGCTGTCGCCGTCCTTCTTGGCCTCGTCCTTGCCTTCGGCTTCGCCCTCATCGCCCGGCTTGCCGTCTTTACGGTCGTCGTCACGCTCGCCGCGCGGCGATTCGTCCCCATACTTGTGCAGGTACTTGTAGCGATACTTGAAAGGCAACGGCGCGGTGCCGGCTTCACCTTCGTCGCGTGGCTCGTCGTTTTCTGTGGTCATCGCGGGGAGTCCTTGCCGGCGTTGCCAGCCGGAAGAGCAGGAGCATCGTCGGCGTAGTAACCGCCGCCGAGTGCGTGGATAAGGGAGAGGTTCGCCGAGAGCATCTGGCTGGTGAGTTGCAGGCGCGCATCGCGCTGCTGGTCAAGCTGCATATCGGCGTTGAGCCAGGTACGGTCGTCGATAAGGCCCTTGGATCGGCGATCCGCCGCCTTGGTCCGTTGTGCCGCGCTCGCCTCGTACTGCCTGTCGACCTGCACGCGCTGATCGTCCAGCATCTGCAAGGTGGTGACACCCTGGGYGATCTGCCCGGCAGCCTGTACGACAGCGCCGTCGTACTGGGCTACCGCGCTGTCCAGCTGGGCCTGCGCGCTCTCGAACTGGGCACGCAGGCGGCCGCCGCTGAAGAGGGGCAATTGGATCGACGGGCCAATGTTGCCAAGCGAAAGGTCCGTGCGCGTGCCAGAACCGAGGTCGGGGTAAGTGCGAAGGAAGGCGCCCAGCGCCATCAGACTCACATCGGGGTAATAGGCCTTGCGTGCCTGATCGATGTTTTTCGACGAGGCCTCGATCTGCCAGCGCGCCGCGGTGATGTCGGGGCGGCGCGCCAGGAGGCCGAGCCGCGCGTCGGCGGGCAGGCTCGCGTCGGGCGTCGGCAAGGCTGATGGCGTCAGCGTGCCGAGATCCCTGGGCGAGACGCCGGCCAGGGCCGCCAACTGGACGACATCCAGGCTCGACGCACCCTCCAGCTGGGCGACGGCACGTCGCTGCTGCGCAAGCTGGCCGTCGGCCTGGTCGAGGTTGGTCGGATCGTCCAGCCCGCCGTGGACACGAAGCTCGACCAGTTCGCGGTAATCGGCCGAGCTGTGGGCGGCATGTTGCGCCACCGCCAGCCGGGCCTGCTGTGCCTGCCAGTCGTAGTACGTGTTGACCACGTTGTACTGCAACGACGTCGCGGCCGACGCACGCTCGGCCTCGGCGGCGCGTGCCTGTCCGACGGCGGCGGACACGGCATCCTTCTGCTTGCCCCACAGATCGATGTCCCAGGTGGCCAGAGCGCCAGCCGCACCGCTGTTGCTCCAGCTGCTGCCAGGATTGAGCTGGAATCGTTGCGCGCTGCCCGCCGCGCCGGGGACCTCACCCTTGACCGCCACATCGCTGTAACCGTGGTTTCCGCTGACGAGGCCACGCACCTGAGGGTTCAGCTCGGCCCTGGCGGAATCGACGGCACGCATGGCGGCGCGATAGCGGGCCTCCGCCTGCTCCATATCCGGCGAGCCACGCATCGCGAGGTCGACGATGTGATCCAGCTGCGGATCGCTGTAGCGCTTCCACCACTCCGGTTGCGGCCAGCCGGCTTGCGTCGTTGGCAAGCCGGCGATCGGTACGTCTTCGCGCGGAGCGAAGGAAGGTGGCCGCACGGCCGGCGCGCAAGCGCCCATAAGCAGGGCGGCACCGAGAACCGCAAGACGGCGTCCGTCACGTCGACGACGGAACCGGGGGGATGAAGACGCCATGGCATTCCGAATGAGGATTTCTTACGACAGGGAAAAATATCAGTGCAGCGCGTGCGCACCGCGTGATGGCGCCTGCCAGCGGCTAAGCTATGCCCCGCCCCCCCGTCCGGAATGCTTAGCCAGTGAACGACCTGATCAGCGCCATCCTCCTCGGCATCGTCGAAGGGATCACCGAATTCCTGCCCATCTCCAGCACCGGCCACCTGCTCATCGCGGAACGCTGGCTAGGCGCACGGTCGGATCTGTTCAACGTGGCGATCCAGGCCGGCGCGATCCTCGCGGTGACCTTCATTTACTGGCGAACACTCTGGAGCATGGTCCAGAACTGGCGCCGCCCGGAAACCCGCGACTACGTCATGAAGTTGGCGGTCGCCTTCCTGATAACGGCTGCGCTCGGCCTGGTCGTGACGAAACTCGGATTCAAGCTGCCGGAGACGATCACGCCGATCGCCTGGGCACTGATCGCCGGCGGCATCTGGATGATCGTGGCCGAGAAGGTCGCGATGAACCGGCCCGATCAGGTCGCCATCTCGTGGCGCGTGGCCATCCTCGTCGGCCTGGCGCAAATTATTGCGGGCATCTTCCCGGGTACGTCGCGTTCCGCCTCGACCATTTTCGTGGCCATGCTCGCGGGTACCAGCAATCGCGCGGCCGCCACCGAGTTTGCCTTCCTGGTCGGCATTCCGACCATGTACGCGGCCACGGGCTACGAGCTGCTGAAGACCTTCAAGCACGGCGGTGCGGCGGGTGAAGACTGGACCGGTCTCGCCGTTGCTTTCGTCGTCTCCACGATCGTCGCGTTCGTCGCGGTGAAGTGGTTGCTCGGCTATATCCGTTCGCACAAGTTCACAGCGTTCGCCGTGTATCGCATCATCCTCGGTATCGCCCTGCTGCTCCTGCTTCCCGCAGGCGGCTGAGTCACCGACGATGACCACCCGCTATCGGCTGCTCGATCTTACGATCGACCTGTCTCGCCAGCGGGTCGAACGCGGTGACGTCGTGCTCGACGTCACCGGTCTCAGCTTCCAGCTGCTGGCCTGTCTCGTTGAACGCGGCGATCGGGTCGTCGGCTTCGACGAGCTGATGGCGGTCGTCTGGGCGCCTGCCTTGGTGAACGAGGAAACCGTGACCCAGCGCGTGCGCCTGCTTCGCCAGGCGATCGGCGACGACGCGCGACAGCCCCGCTACATACGCACGGTGCGTGGGCGTGGGTACCAACTGGGCGCACTGCCTGAAAGCATGGCGGCGGACGCCGGGCGACGACGGCATTCGGTCTGGCCGGCACTGGCCGCGGTCGGCGTGCTGGCGGCGGTGGCGCTGGGCGCTGGCTTTCTCGGCCATGAGCAAAAGCCGGTGCCTACCGCCCAGCAGGAGTTGCTGCAGCGCGCGCACTGGTACGCAGCCATGGGCCAGCGCGACAACAACGAACGCGCCCTGGCGCTTTACGACCGGGCCTTGCACGAAGCACCCGACGATGCCGATGCACTGACTGGCGCGAGCCGCACGCGGTCGGCGCGCACCTGTCTTTACAACACCGGTGCGGATGACGCCCGCGATGCCTTGCGGCTGGCAAGCCGTGCGACCGCGTTGCGACCCGACCTTGCCGTCGCGTGGTCCGCGCTCGGCTACGCCCACGATTGCCTTGGTGACATTTCAGGAGCGATTGCCGGCTATGAACATGCCGTGCAGCTCGACCCCGCCGACGACGCCAGCCGCTCGTCGGCTGCTTATCTGTATCAGGAGCAGGGCCGCCTCGCCGATGCCCTGCGTTCCAATCTCGACATGCGCCGCGACCCGGGACGCGTGCGCTTCCGCGATGTGCAGGTCGCGCGCGAGTACGAGCTGCTCGGCTTCAGTGCCGAAGCGGAAGTCCGCTTTCGACGCGTTTTCGAACTGACGCCCGACAGTGTCTTCTCGAACATCGCCTGGCCCGCCTTTCTTTTCGCGCACGGCCGCTTCGACGAAGCACGCGCGGCGGTGGCGCAGGCACGAACACGCGGCACCCCGCGAGCCGAACTCGCCCAGCTCGATGGCGAGCTCGCCCTTCGGCGTAACGATCGCGTCGCTGCCGCCAACGCGTTCGCTGAGGCCCATGCGCTACGCCCGGATTCGCGACTGGCGACGACGCTTACCACGGTGTACGGCGCCACTCCGGCAAGCACAGCGTGGCTCACGCAGCGGATCGCCGACACGCGCGCCAGCCTTATCGACGATCCCTGGCCGGCGAGCCGCATGGAGCTTGCGGTACTGCTAGAGGCCATTGGCGACAAACGGGGAGCACTTGCCGCCCTATCCGACGCCGTCGACAAGGGCTGGCGCGACGCTGGCTACCTCCGCGCCTCGCCGTTGTTTGCCGCCATCGCGAGCGACCCCGCGTTCGATGCCGTGCTGGCAGCGATCGATCGTCGCGTGGCAGCGGAGCGGGAACGTGTTCTTTCCGCCCCATGGTGTCCGCCGGAGTTGAAGGTACGGCAGCCCACCGACGCCGAGCGTCAGCGAGACAGGGACTTGAGGATGTAATCGCGGAAGATGGCTTGCGATTGCGGATGGGCGAAACTCTTGTTGTAGGCCTTGCTGGTGATCACGGTCACCAGGCCACGCTCGTGCAGCACGAAGACGTAGTTGCCGCCGTTACCGCTCATCGCCCACACCTTCGTGTCGACGCCATCGATCGGGAAGCGGAATTGCCACCACAGGTAACCGTAATCGGCGTCATCGCGGGCCTGGGCGTGCGGGCTCAGCATCGCCGCTACCCAGGCCTTCGGCAACACCTGCTGGCCGTGCCACCGGCCGCCATCGGCAATCAGCGAGCCGATCTTCGCGAGGTCGCGCGATCGGTACCGCGTACCGCCACCGCCCATGCCGACGCCCTCGCTCGAGGTGTTCCATGTCACCTGGGTGATCCCCAGGGGTTGCTCCAGTACCTCGCGGGCGAATCGGGCCAACGGCATCTTCGTCGCCCGCTCGACCACCGCTCCGGCAAGAAAGGCACCCGCCGTGCAATACGAGAACGTGCGGCCATACGGTGAGTCCTTGGGCCGGGCCACCCACGGCGCGTAACCGCGAATCGGGATGTTCAGGGCGAAGTCCAGCCACCGCTCGGAGACGTACATGCGCTCCTCGTTGCCCGCGGAGAACTGATTATCGTCGTCGCATTCGAGGATGGAACTCATGGTGATGAGGTCCTCCAGGGTGATCGCCGCCCGGCGCGGGTCCGGGTGATCCACCGGGATCTCCGGGAAGAACGCATAGACGGGTGCCTTCACATCGCGGATCGCGCCGCGCTGGATAGCGGCGCCAACGAGCATGGCCGTGAGGCTCTTGCTGGCCGACCGGACATCGTTGAGCAGGTCGGCCGAGCCGTCGTTGAAGTAGTGCTCGTAGACGAGGCGGCCATGGTCGACCACGAGCACGCTGGTGATCTGCTTGAAGCTGCCGTCGGCCACCTTGTCATCGAGACTGCCGAGCGTGGCGGTGTCCCAGCCGAGCTGGGCCGCGTCGGCGACGGGCCAGCCATCGGTGGTGGCGCGGGGCGGCTGGTACGAAGTCGCCGCCACCGGCAGGGCGACGACGAGGATCAGGGCAACGAGGGCAAGGCGCATGTCGAGGGCTCCATGGGAAGAGCCCCGAGTGGACCTTCAGGCGCCCTGAAGTGCCTGAAGTCCGGGTGAAGTTTTATGAAGCCGGGTTACGCCACCGCCGCGATGGGCGCCGGGCCGAGCTTGCGAATCCGGTCCAGCTCGGCCATCTGCGCCTGCACGATCTGGCACTGCGGCGTGCTGGTGCGCTGGAACAGCTCGCTGGTCCACTCGATGAAGGCCTGTACGCGGGCCGATAGATGACGCTTCTGCGGGTAGACGATCCAGAGGTTGGAGCCGGTCGAGATCGTGTCGGTCATGATGATCTCGAGCAGGCCCTTGTCCAGCGCGCTCGCGGCGAGGCAATGCGGCGCCTGGATGACACCCAGTCCAGCGATGGCGGCCTGGATCACCGACTCGCCGTCATTGATCATCATGTGTGCATCGACATCGACGGACACGCGGCCACTCGGGGAGTCGAACTGCCACTGCGACGGCTTGCCGGTGCTCGGGTGGACGAAATTCACCGTGCGGTGCGTCTTGAGGTCTTCGATGGTGGTCGGCACGCCATGGCGCGCGAGATAGGCGGGCGAAGCACAGAGGACGTTGCTGAAATGGCCGATCTTGCGGGCGATCAGGCTGGAATCGGCCAGTTCACCCATGCGGATGGCGCAATCGAAACCTTCCTCGTTCAGGTCGAACGGGAAGTCGCACATCGTCAGTTCGAGGCGGATATCGGGAAACTTCGCCTCGAATTCGGCGAGGTTCGGAATGATCGCCGCGCGCCCCACGGCGGACGACGCCGCCACCCTCAACTTGCCTGCGGGCTTGGTTTTCGCGTAGCCCAGGGCCTCGGTGGCCTCGGTGAGATCGGCGAGGATCTCCTTGCAACGTGCGTAGAACGCGGAGCCATCGTCGGTCAAACGCAATGATCGTGTCGAACGGAAAAACAGTCTCGCCCCCAGGCTTTCCTCGAGGCGGGAAATCGCCCGACTGACACCCGACGGCGTCATCTCTAGATGCTGCGCCGCGGAAGAAAAGCTCTTGGCCTCAACCACGCGGACAAAAACGCTGATAGCGGAAAAGTCTTCCATCGCCGACTCCGGGGATCTTCATTCGTGACTGTGAATCACAGGCGCGATGATTGTAGACCCATTTAAGCCTTGACGAGCAAGACCTAGATTACGCCCCCTGAGACGGACCGGCTTGATCTCAACCAAGGTTGAGGTTGCATCCTGCGCCGCCGCACGACTTTCCCGCCTACTCATCAAGCTCTCAGGACCTCGTCATGAAGAAGAAACTCCTATTCGGTTCGTCCGCACTCGCTGTCGCGATCGCCTCGGCGCTCGTCCTCGGTGCCGGCGGCTCGCCGACCCACGCCGCCGAACCGGCCGCCGCCAAGCCGGCTCCCGAGGTCACCGTGGCGCAGGTCCTGCTGCGCCCCGTCTCGGATGCCAATGCCTTCACCGGCCGCATCCAGGCCGTGGACACGATCCAGATCAAGCCCCGTGTCAGCGGTTACGTCGACACCGTGCATTTCCGTGAGGGCGCGACGGTAAAGAAGGGCGATCTGCTCTTCACCATCGATCCCCGCCCCTATCGCGCCGAGAGCGATCGTCTTGCCGCCAACCTCGCCCAGGCCAAGGCCGAGGCGAAGAACGCCGACGCCAATGCCGCGCGCGGCAGCAAGCTCGTCCAGCAGCACGCCGTCTCGCAGGAAGAAGCCGATCGCCTCGATACCGCCGCGGCCAGCGCCAAGGCGCAGGTGGCCTCGGTGCAGGCGGCGCTGGATAACGCCCGCCTCAATCTCTCCTTCACCGAAGTCCGCGCGCCGGTCGACGGCAAGGTCAGCAACGCGCAGATCACCGCGGGCAACCTGGTGACCCCGACCGACACGCTGACCAGCGTCGTCACCGTCGATCCGATGTACGTCTACTTCGATGTGGACGAGCAGACCTTCCTCAAGCTCGACCGCCTGCGCCGTGCGAATGGGCATGCACCGGACGTCGAGATGGGCCTGGCCGACGAACAGGGCTACCCGCATGTCGGCAAGATCGACTTCGTCGACAACCAGATCCGCGCCGGTGCGGGGACAATCCGTCTGCGCGCCGTGTTCCCGAACACCGACGGCGCCTATACCGCCGGCCTGTTCGCGCGCGTGGAACTGCGTAGCGGCAACACCCAGCCGCGCGCGCTGATCGACGATAAGGCTGTCGGCACCGACCTCGGCAACAAGTTCGTCTATGTCGTCGGCAAGGACAAGAAGGTCGAGTACCGCCGCGTCTCCACCGGTGCCCTGGTGGATGGCCTGCGCGTGGTCGACTCCGGCCTCAGCGCCGAGGACGTCGTCGTCGTAAACGGCCTGCAGCGCGTGCGCCCCGGCGTAGAAGTAAATGCAAAGCGCGTGGCGATGGCCTCGCTGGTGCCGGAGAGCGCGCGTAACGTCGCCGCCGCCCGTCCTGCGGGCGTCGACAGCGTGGCGCAGAACCAGGACTGATCCTCATGAAAATCGCGCAATATTTCGTTGAACGCCCCATCCTGGCGGGCGTGCTGTCGGTGCTGTTCCTGATCGCGGGCGGTATCGCCGTGTTCAAGCTGCCGATCAGCGAATACCCGGAGGTCGTCCCCCCGACCGTCGTGGTGAAGGCGAGCTATCCCGGCGCCAACCCGAAGGTCATCGCCGAAACCGTCGCCACGCCGCTCGAAGAGCAGATCAACGGCGTGGAAGGCATGCTCTACACCTCCTCGCAGTCGACCAGCGACGGCCAGATGACCCTCACGGTCACCTTCGCCCTCGGGACCGACCTCGACAACGCCCAGGTTCAGACGCAGAACCGTGTTTCGCAGGCACTGCCGCGCTTGCCTGAAGAAGTGCAGCGTCTCGGCGTCACGACGACCAAGAGCTCGCCCGACCTGACCATGGTCGTGCATCTTACCTCGCCGGATAGCCGTTACGACATGCTCTACCTGTCGAACTACGCCCGTACACGCATCAAGGATCAGCTCGCCCGTCTCGACGGCGTGGGTGACGTCCAGCTGTTCGGCGCCGGTGAATACAGCATGCGCGTGTGGATGAACCCGGAGAAGCTGGCGATCCGCAACCTGACCACGGGTGACGTGATCAAGGCGGTCCGCGAGCAGAACATCGAAGTCGCCGCCGGTGCGCTCAACGCGCCCCCGGGGCCGAACTCGAACGCCTTCCAGGTCAACATCAACACGCAGGGCCGCCTCGTCACCGAGGATGACTTCCTCAACATCATCGTGCGCAGCGACCCGACAGGTTCGGTCACCCACCTGCGCGACGTCGCACGCGTGGAACTGGGCTCGAACAACTACGCCCTGCGTAGCCTGCTGAACAACCGCGAAGCCGTGGCGATCCCGATCTTCCAGCGTCCCGGTTCGAACGCCATTGCGATTTCGGATGAAGTGCGCGCCGAGATGGCCACGCTGAAGAAGGACTTCCCGCAAGGCGTCGACTACACCATCGTCTACGATCCGACCGTGTTCGTTCGCGGCTCGATCGAAGCCGTGGTGCATACGCTGTTCGAGGCGATCATCCTCGTCGTGCTCGTCGTGATCCTGTTCCTGCAGACCTGGCGCGCGTCGATCATCCCGCTCGTCGCCGTACCGGTATCGTTGATCGGTACGTTCGCCGTGATGTATCTGGTCGGCTTCTCGCTCAACGCGTTGTCGCTGTTCGGACTGGTGCTGGCGATCGGTATCGTCGTCGACGATGCGATCGTGGTCGTGGAGAACGTCGAGCGACACATCGAGCACGGGCTCGATCCGAAGATGGCCACGCGCCAGGCCATGACCGAAGTCACCGGACCCATCGTCGCGACGGCACTCGTGCTGTGCGCCGTGTTTGTCCCCGCCGCGTTCATCAGCGGCCTGACCGGCCAGTTCTATCGCCAGTTCGCCCTGACCATCGCCATCTCGACGGTGATCTCCGCATTCAACTCGCTGACGCTCAGCCCCGCGCTCGCTGCCTTGCTGTTGAAGGGCCGCGACGAGCCGAAGGACAAGCTCACGGTCATGATGGACCGCGGCCTCGGCTGGATCTTCCGTCCGTTCAACCGTACGTTCGAGCGCGCTTCGAACGGTTATGTCGGTGGCGTCAAGAAGATCCTCCGTTTCGCAGTGGTGATGCTGGTGCTCTACGCCGGTCTCGTCGGCCTCGGTGTACTCGGCTTCGCCCGGACCCCGACCGGCTTCGTGCCGCCACAGGACAAGCAGTACCTCGTCGCCTTCGCGCAGCTGCCGGATGCGGCATCGCTCGATCGCACCGAAACCGTGATCCGCGAAATGGGTGACATCGCCCTGAAGGATCCGGGTGCCGCGAGTGCCGTGCAGTTCCCCGGCCTGTCGATCAACGGCTTCACCAACAGCACCAACTCGGGCATCGTCTTCGTGACGCTGAAGCCGTTCGAGGAACGTCGCGACAAGGACCTCTCGGCCGACGCCATCGTCGCGCGCCTCAATGCCAAGTTCGCCTCGATCCAGGGTGCCTACATCGCGATCTTCCCGCCGCCGCCGGTCAACGGCCTCGGCACGATCGGCGGCTTCCGCGTCCAGCTCGAAGATCGTGGCGACCTCGGTTTCGACGAGCTCTACAAGCAGACCCAGGGCATCATCGGAGCCAGCCAGAAGACGCCGGAACTCGCGCATCTGTTCAGCAGCTTCCAGGTGAACGTGCCGCAGTTCGACGCCGATATCGATCGTGAGAAGGCGAAGTCCGAAGGCATCGACCTGGGCGACGTGTTCCAGACCATGCAGGCGTACCTCGGTTCGCTCTACGTGAACGACTTCAACCGCTTCGGCCGCACCTATCAGGTGAACGTGTCCGCCGAGCCGTCGTTTCGCCACGAACCGTCCGATGTCGTGGGCCTCAAGACCCGCAATGCCGCCGGCGACCTGGTGCCGCTGGGCTCGTTCCTGACGATGCGCCAGACCAACGGTCCGGATCGCGTGCAGCATTACAACGGCTATCCCACTGCCGAGATCAACGGCGGCGCGGCTCCGGGTTACAGCACGGGCCAGGCGCAGGATGCGATGGAGAAGCTGCTCAGCACGAGCCTGCCGAACGGCATGAGCTACGAGTGGACCGAGCTGACCTACCAGCAGATCCTCGCCGGCAACACCGCGGTACTGGTGTTCCCGCTGTCGGTGCTGCTCGTGTTCCTGGTGCTTGCCTCGCTGTACGAGAGCCTTAGCCTGCCGCTGGCCGTCATCCTGATCGTGCCGATGGTGCTGCTGTCTGCCATTGCCGGTGTCATCGTGACTGGCGGGGACAACAACATCTTCACCCAGATCGGTTTGATCGTGCTGGTGGGCCTTGCCTGCAAGAACGCCATCCTGATCGTCGAGTTCGCTCGCGAAGCGGAAATCGAAGGCATGAACCGTGTGGACGCCGTGCTCGAAGCGGCCCGCCTGCGACTGCGTCCGATCCTGATGACCTCGTTCGCCTTCATCATGGGCGTGGTGCCGCTGGTGACCTCGCACGGTGCAGGTGCCGAGATGCGTCATGCGATGGGCGTGGCGGTGTTTGCCGGCATGCTCGGCGTCACCTTCTTCGGCCTGATCTTCACCCCGCTCTTCTATGTGCTGATCCGCGGCTGGAACGAGCGCCAGGCAGCGAACCGTGCGGCACGCCGCGAACGTCGCCTGCTCGAACACGCGGCCCGGGAGTCGTGATCATGAAAATCGTATTCCGTACTACGGCACTTTTCGCGGCCCTCGTCCTCGCCGGTTGTGCGAGCGTGGGGCCCGACTACCACGCACCGAAGGAAGCACCGGTCACGCTGCAAGGCGTCGACCCGGCGCAGCAGACCAACGAAGCGTTCCAGGCGCAGTGGTGGAAGCAGTTCGGTGACCCGACGCTGGACAGCCTGATCGTCCGCGCGGCGAAGGGCAGCCCGGACCTGAGGATCGCAGTTGCCCGCCTGAAGCAGGCGCGCGCCGCCCTCGGCACCGCGAAGTCACAGCAGATTCCGGATGTCGAGACCGGCGTGGATTATTCGCGTGCACGGGAACAGCAGCCAGGCTTCACCGACCAGCGCCAGACGATCACGTCGTATCAGGCAGGCTTCGACGCCTCGTGGGAACTCGACCTGTTCGGCGGCATCCGTCGTTCGGTCGAGGCCGCGCGTGCCGATGCCGGCGCCGGCGAGGCGTCGCTGCAGGATGCGCAGGTCACCTTGTTTGCCGAGGTCGCTCGCAACTACTTTGACCTGCGCGGCACGCAGCTGCGTATCGACGTGGCCAAGCGCGACATCACCAACCAGCAGGACTCGCTGAAGGTGATCAATGCGCGCGTGGAGGTCGGCACCGGGGCGGAGCAGGATCTCGCCTCCGCGAAGGCTCGCCTTGCCTCGGTCGAGGCGCAGTTGCCGGTGCTCGAAACCCAAGCCCAGGCCGACCAGTTCCGCATCGCGGTGCTGCTTGGCGAGCGCCCGGGCGAGCTCGACATCGACCTCTCGCCGGCCACGTTCAAGCCGATCGACGTCAGCCTCGCCATCGGTGGTGCCGACGAAGTGCTGCAACGCCGTCCGGACATCCGCATCGCCGAGCGCGAGCTCGCCGCCGCCAATGCACGTATCGGTGTGGCCAAGGCCGACTACTTCCCGCATATCACCCTGGGTGGTTTCGTCGGTTTCCTTGCCGGTCGCAGCAATGACTTTGGCGGTGCGGATTCGCGGGCATGGCAACTCGCCCCGAGCATCTCCTGGTCGGGCCTGAACGTACAGCGCGTGGCGTCCGGCGTGAGAGGCGCGCGGGCGCGCGCCGAGGAAGCCCAGGCGAATTACGACCGTACCGTGCTCAGCGCACTGGAAGATGTCGATAACTCGCTCGTCGGCTTCAACCAGCAGCGCATTCGCGTCGAGAAGCTCGTGGTGCAGGCGAAGGAAAGCCGGCGCGCCGCCGAACTGGCCAAGCTTCGCTACGACGCTGGCCGCACCGACTACCTCGAACTGCTCGATGCGGAACGTACCCAGCTCTCGGCCGAAGACCAGCTCGCGGAAGCCGAGGCCGGTATCAATACACGTGCCGTGTCGCTGTACAAAGCGCTCGGTGGTGGCTGGCAGGCCTGCGGAAACAACGCGTGTAGCGAGGTTGCGAAAGCCCCATGAGCGCCGCGAAGGTTCATCGCCTGCCCGTGCAGACGAAGCGATCGAACCCGACCGCCGTTGAACCGCCGCTCAGCCAGCGTATCGCGCTGGTGAGCGGCGCTAATCGGGGTATCGGACTTGAGGTCTCCAAGCAACTCGCATCGCTCGGTGTCACCGTGTTCATGGGCATGCGTCAGCCGGGGAAGGGCGAGAAGGCCCTGAAGGCCGTGCGTGACATGGGGGGCGACGCCTACGCGATAAAGCTCGATGTCACGCGCACCGCGGACATCGAGGCTGCCATCGCCAATATCGACGGTCGTTTCGGGCGGCTCGACATCCTCGTGAACAACGCGGGGGGCTACTTCGACCACGACGCGCGCGTCTCCAAGCCGGACCTCGAAGCGATTCGAGGTGCGTTCGATACCAACCTGCTCGGCGCGTGGTGTCTGACGGCGGCCGCCCTGCCGTTGATGCGTCGCCATGGCTATGGCCGTGTCGTCAATGTTTCAAGCGAGTGCGCGGTAAGCAATATGTGTGGCGAAACCGCACCGGCGTACCGCATATCGAAGGCAGCGCTCAATGCCTATACGCAGGTCGCCGCGCGCGAGCTTGAAGGCAGCGGGATCCTCGTGAACGCCGTTTGTCCGGGCTGGACGGCCACGGCGCTCGGCGGCAGTGGTGGACGACCCGTGGCCGAAGGCGCCGAAGGTATCGTCTGGGCTGCGCTTCTCTCCGAGCGTGAGGCTGCCAACGGCGGCTTTTTTCGAGATCGGTTGAAGCTTTCCTGGTAGATATGACACTGGCTACGACCATTTTGCGCATGTGCGCAAAATGGTCCACCGGGCGTCATTGACGGCCTTGTCCTGCATCATCCCTCGTCGGCCTTCATTCGCTTCGCCTTCTCTCGCTCAAGCTGCGGGATGCTCTTCTGAGGTACCGGCAATGCCTCGGGCATGGTTCCGCCGAGCTCACGTATCGTTGCACGCACACGCTGACCGACGGCGTGGTGCATCTTGTTTGCCTGTGCCTTCGTACCTACGAGCTCCTTGCGAAGCTTCTCCTCTGTCTGCGTAGACCGGAACAGGTTGGCAGCCAATTCGATACTGCCCATGTGGTCAAGTATCTCTGCGTGCCTGCACCGCAAAGTAGATTTGTCCCCTGCGCAACAACCGTCTTCGCGTGACCCCCGTTCTGGACAATCAGATAGCACGCGTAGCGTCGAGCCGATCGATCCCGCCAGAGACATGCCTTGGTAGACAGCGCGACGTTCGCGAGTAAAAGCAGGACAGACGATCGGCACGGCGAGACACGTCGCCGCAAGCGCCTCGGTGACTGACTGGATACTCCGCTGCGTGGTGGAGTCGAACCTGCGGCAGTGATGAGTTTCACGCAGTCCAGCATCGGAACTGCGAGCAAGGCGCCGGAGTTGATGGCGGTGCTGAGAAGCGATTATGGGCGCGGATTCGGCAGCCGAAACGTCAACTTCTTAATTCGGATCAGCACCGACCCAAGTCAGACCTTAATTTTTCCGCGCCGACGACGATATTTTCGTGTAAACCGGGATCACGCGACACCCGAACCGAGGAGACAAGGAAGTGAATCCATACGACACCTTGGCATCATCACTTAGAAGCTTGGTCTTAGCACGCCACGATATAGACGACTGCATCGTGAAACGAACCGAACGTATCGATCGAACAGAATACAGTGTGTTCTACGTTTCACGATTCCTCGTCGTACAGAGCGAACTAGATCGACTCGCTGCTGCGACTGTCGATCCCTCGATTCGATTGACGTTCACACAGATCTCATCATTACCCACGGGTAGCGCGAGCCACGTGGACGCCATCTTGTCGCACATTCCTCACGTCGACTCCGTCACTGCGAAAGAATGGGAGTCCGTTCTTCATGGGATAACTGGTCAGATCTGCAGCGTCGCCTTGGAAGAAGTGACTGAAAAACCTCGCACGGGAAAAATCACGTATCGCGACAATGCCAGTCACACATTAGTCCATGAGGCCGCCGACAATGTATCGGTCAGCCATCGTCCGGCTATCACCGAGGCGGAGCCAAAGAACGACGCTGACGGGTACATGATGCCATCCTCGATCGGTGACCTGATAAGGAAGTCCGTTGCATCCTTTCCGAGACAAACGTGTGTTTTTACCCAGCAAGATGGAACACGATCGACACAAACATATGCCGAGCTTTATGCAACAGCACTCCGGACTGTCGGCCTCGTCCGATCCAAGGAAGTACACGCTGGCGATACGGTGATCATACTCAACGACGACATTGAAAACTTCGTAGTAGCGATATGGGCGTGCTTTCTCGGAGGGTATGTGGCACTGCCGCTGCCTGCCCTTGGGACAACCGATGACGCCGAGGCTGCAACTCGGCGTTTTATATCGATCCGGTCATCACTGGATCGCGTTGCTGTCCTGGGATCGAGAGTCGCGTGTTGTCGCGTTCAACAAGTTGCGGATGTGGGAGAAAGTGAGACGGTCTTAATCCACCAGGAGGATGCCGATTCTTCAAGATCCGTCGATCCCTATGATTCCGGAGAGGACCCTGTCGCCCTGATGTTGACGACTTCGGGTAGTACCGGCACACCAAAAATTGTCACACTTCGACATAGCGCGATCATTGCAGAGGTATGTGGATGCATCCTGCGCTTTGGCACTTCAGAAAGAGACGTGTTCTTTCACTGGATGCCTATGGAGCATGGTGCAAGCATCGCGATGATGCATGTTCAGGCTCTCTATTCCGGGGCCAAGCAGGTTCTCGTGCCGACGCAGCGGATACTCGCTGATCCCCTCCTTTGGTTGGACGAGATGAGTCAGCTCAAAGCGAGCGTTACCTGGGCGCCGCAATTTGCCTATTCGATGCTATTGGACCGCCTGGAACAGCCCGTCCAACGGAAGATCCGATCCTGGGATCTACAATGCATGAGGCTCATGTTCAATGGCGGTGAGGCTATCGTACCGAGAAGTATGACTCGCGTGCTCGCGAGGCTTCAGGATTTCGGTCTTCCCCCAGACGCCATGTGCCCAGCCTGGGGAATGTCGGAGACGGCCTCGGGGATCATCTTCATGCCATTTCAAGTCACGGATTACGCGGAGAGCGACGTATTCGCCTGCGTGGGCAGGCCAATTGCGGGGACTCGCTGCAGGATCGTCGATGATAACGACATTGTCGTAAGCGAGAGCAAGCCGGGGCACCTTCAGGTAAAAGGTCCAACGGTAACGAGCGGCTATCTGTACAACGCAATAGCCAACGGTGAAAGTTTCACGCTGGATGGCTGGTTCAGAACCGGCGACCTGGGGTTCATCACAGGCGGATCGCTAACTATCACCGGCAGAAGTAAAGACACCATCATCGTCAACGGAAACAATTTTTATTCTCACGATCTGGAGTCGATCGTTGAGGAGCTACCCTTCATTGAGCCGTCGTTCACAGCTGCCTGTGCGATTCGTCCACCTGGCGCTGCAAGTGACAGGCTGGCAATCTTCTGCAGTATAAGAGGCGACACACCGACGGACCTTGCGAGGGATGGCATCCGGAATCACCTCTATGTCAATGCCCGCGTGTCACCAACGTGGATCGAGTTCGTAGCGCCCTCGGATGTTCCAAAGACGGATCTTGGGAAAATACGACGCGCCGAACTCGCAGCTCGCTACAAAGGCGCTCTCATCCCCACTCAGCCAGGAATCGGCTCCTCCATATCGACGTTTCCAGCCTGGCATTACACCGAGAAATGGCGAGCCGGCAGTTTCCTCTCCCCTCCTGCGATGCCCGAAAGCGTCTTGATTCTCGAAGGCGGAGAGTCGTGCGTCGCAAGCTCCCTGGCCCGATCGCTTGCAAGCGCAGGCGTCGCGGTCCGGACAGAACGTGTCGCCCCAAATGAGCTCAGCGATTATCGATCCTGCTTTGCATCCATCTTCGCAGACGTCCGCGCGAAGATGCCGACGCTTGTTGTGTATTACGACGTTTCGGATGGTCGCGACGAGCTTACTGGATCGGACACCTACGGCCGCTATCTCGATCGCTGTGCCTGGATCTCCGCTTTCGCTCGCGGATTTAGCGAGGCACTTCCACGCATCCGCCTGGTGGTCGCTCTCTCGCGATCCGAGGCTGTAACTGCTGGCGATCGCATACAGATGGATCGCGTGGCATTCCGTGATCTTCTAAGGGTCGCATCGATCGAGCACCCCGGCTTTTCGTTTTCCTGTATTGACGTAGAGCGTGATGATGAAAGTGGCGCGCAACATGTTCTGGCCGAGCTGACGCATTTCAGCGCTGAGCGTCGAGTCGCATGGAGAGATCAGGTTCGATATTTGCCTCGGCTTATCCCTACATGGAGTTCACAGTACGCCGGTGAATTCCCTCATCCTTTTCGTGATGGCGGCACGTACATCCTTACCGGTGGCCTGGGCGGAATCGGCTCGACGCTATCGCTATATCTCACATCGACGTATCAAGCCCGGATAGCGGTGATCGGCCGACGATCTTTCGCTGAGATCGAAGCAGACGAAAGGTCAGTTGATGTACTCACCGAACTCTCTCGCAGGGTGGGCTTTACCTATGTGTCGGCGGACGTTGCAAATGGGGCCGAGCTCACAGGAGCCCTTGATGAACTGGAGAAGCAAGGGTTCGGATCTGTCGACGCTATCTTCCATATGGCAGGACATTTCGAGACAGAGGAGCTGACCGAACTGACGCGCGACGACTTCGATCAATCGGCCAGAGCGAAGGTATTAGGAGCACTTCACCTCACGGCGTGGGCACGCCTCAGGGGTTCTCCCGTCATATTATTCTCGTCGGCCATGGCCTATAGCGGCGCCGCAAGGTGCGGCGCGTACTGTTCTGCGAACGGCGCGATGGATGCCATTGCGAGAACAGAGATGGAGCATGGTGGGATATGCAAAAGCTATGGCTTTGGAATCTGGTCTGAAAAAGGGATGGCGGCCCGACTGGGAACCACCGCGTCACGCCTGCTTCTGGATTACCCGCCAATGGTGTGGGCGCAAGCTCTCGCGAGTCTGCAGGCGGCAATGACGTGTCCGGATCCCTGGATGCTTATCGGCGTAAATGCTCGAGGACCGGAACTTCGTCGACACGTCGGTTTCGACACACAACCCGTCATTGAATGCGTTGCGTGTGTTACAGACAAGGCGCTGCACGAGAGACTCGCTCAGATTATGGATCGAGTATGCATACTGGGAAGCTCGAAGATCCCAGTGCCGTGTTCGATTCGATACGTTTCCCGGCACGCCACTGCCTCCGACCCTGCGTTTTCCCATGCACTTGCTGCGATATCAAACATCTGGCATCGCATTTTGATGACGGAGACCGCCGATCACAACACCGATTTCTTCACCGCTGGTGGAGACTCGATACGCTGGACACAGCTCCATCACGCGCTGGAGGAGCACTTCCACGTGTCGATCAACTGGTCGGATGCGCTTGCCTGTAGGACGATGACCAGACAGGCGTCTCTCGTCCTCAATGCCGTGGCAGGGTTGCCCGCCGACCCTCAAGATGGACACCAGGACTTTGGGTACCAGGGAAACCGCGTTTCGTTCAGGATTATCGGGACGCTTGGCGTCGGCTCGACCCCCAAATTGATTGTACCTGCCGCGTTCCAGGGCATGTATGGCGTGCCGCACTTCGAGAACCTTTTGAGTCACGATGGAGCGGTCGTTGTTGTCGAACTTCCGGGTTTCGAGGATTCGCTCGCAGCCGCGCCTGATGCCGGCCCTTTGTTTCTGATGGCATGCCTGGGCGCCTTACTGGACCACCTCAATCTCTCTAAGGTGGATTTGATCGGTGTGTCGATGGGATGCATACCGTCGTATATGCTCGCTTGCGAGAGACCGGACGCAATCCATCGTCTTGTATTGATCGGCTTTGGCGCGGAGATCTCAGATGAGACGATGAGAGAATTCGAACGCGGACGCCACTGGCTCGACGAAGGCGATACCTTTGCGTATGCCGGACACCTCGTCGCCTTGGCTTCCTGCAACGATCCGATGGTTTATATACATAACAGGGATGAGGTTCGGAACATATGCCTTCAGCGCCTTCAGCGGCTCGGGCTCGACGCGTTCTGGGCTTTTAGAGAACCGCGGCGCTCGTTGCAACCACGACTTTATTCTGATGGCAAGGCATTCCCTGGGCCGACATTGGTGATCACCGGTGAACACGACGCACTTTCGCCAATCGACGCCGTGCATATATGCGCGTCAAGTTTGCCGAACGCAATTCTGGCGACCGTGAAGGGCAGCGATCACTTGGTGATAATGCAGCGTACCGAACAACTTGCCGAGGCACTGATAGCCTTTCTGGATGATCGCAACCTGGATGGACTGCCGTGTCTCAATGAAATCGAATCCATTCGAAGATGATTTATCCCCCGCCGGCGACACGTTCCTTAGCGCGAGATCATATGCGCGAACCATTCCCACCCGCGCAACTTGGCAGTGATGAGCTTCACGCAGGTCAGCATCGGCACGGCGAGCAAGGCGCCGGGAATGCCCCAGATCCAGCCCCAGACGAGGAGCCACAGCAGGATGGCGACGGGGCTCAAACGCGAGCGACGCCCCTGCAACATGGGCGTCAGCAAGTTGCCTTCGATGGCCGTGATGCCGGCGAAGGTCGCCGCTGGCAGGAGCGCGGGGCCGAGCTCCTGGAAGTGCAGTACGCCGACGACGGAGAGAATCGTCGTGGTCGTAATCGCCCCGACATACGGAATGAAGTTGGCGATCGCGGCGACCGAGCCCCACAGCAGCGGATCCGGCACACCGTAGAGGTAAAGCATGCCTGCCGTCACCAGGCCGAGCGTGACGTTGATCGCCGCCGTCAGTAGCAGGTAACTCGACACTTCGGTCTGGATGCTTCGCACGATACTGACCGTGTGTCGCTTGTACGCGAACGTGGGCGATATCTCGACCGCTCGCCGGAGGATCTCATCACCGTAGACGAGGAAGAAGAACACCAGCAACGCCACGGTCAGCACGCTGGCCAGCACCTTCGGCGCACCGGCGACGATGTCCCACGCAGTGAAGTTGAAGTCGTTTGCCGCCTGCGGCGCGTTGCGCGCGACCGTCCCGCCGACCAGAGTCTGCGTGGCACGGCTGGCAGCCTCGATCTGCTGCGTCATCGGCTTGATCTTCGGCGCGAAGGTACGCATCGCCGCCGGAGCCTCGTGGAACCAGTTCAGCGCAGGCGTCGACAAGGTCGCCACCGCAGAGACCAGCCCCAGCCCGAGCAGCAACATGACGGTCACCGCCGCGAACCAGCGTGGCAGGCGGATGCGCGCGGCAGCGACCACGATGGGATTCAGCGCCAGCCCGATGAAGGCGGCAAGCACCAGCGGAACGAGGAGCGATTTGCCGATGGCGACCGTGTAGACCGTCGCGAGCAAGATCATCCCGGTCAGGGAAATGCGAATGGCGCGGAGGTGACGCGATATGCGACGCGTGCTACGGCTGCTGCCCGGCTTACGGCGCGAGCGTGCGAGAGCGAGCGACGACACGGCAACACCCGGCGAGGCTGCTTCCGGCGCCGGCGTAGGTAACGGGCTGGGGAAGTCGCTCACGCGACTTCATCAGCCACGTCGGCCGTGGCATCCGCAGCATCGCCGGCAAAGTCGCCGAGGAAGCTGCCGGCAGCCATGGATATCACCTTGCCGATGATATCCGCGGTGCCGCCGGCCACGAGGCCACTCACTCCAGGAACCGCGAGCGGATTGACCTTGATGCTACTGAGGAGCACACCGGAACCTGCGGCAATGCCGAGCACTGTCAACGGGTATTCGTAACCCCGGGCGATCAATGCCGCCGCCGGTTGCACGGTGGCTTCCCGTGCGAGAGCGACTTCCGCGCGGGCCTTGGCGACTTTCGCCATGCTGTTGAAAATCCCCATCGTCAGCTCTCCACCTTCAGCTCGCCTTCGGCCTTGCCCTGCCTCGCCGCTTCGCGGGCAAGGCTCGCCAACTCAGCCCGCGAGGCAGGAAGGGTAAGCCAGTGCATGGCGCGACGAAATACCAGAATGGCAACGACAAGGAGGATCAGCTGCAACCCTGCGAGTGCGGTGAGTGCCCATGCCCATGAACCGAACCACTGAGCGAGACCCCAACCAGCCAGGGCCAGCAAGGTGAATCCAAGCGCCACAGCGAAGACAATCGCAGCCAGCCCCATGAACAGCATCACGGTCACGCCACTCCGGGCCAGCCCGAGCTCGGCGGCGGCAAGACGCAGCTGAGCGCCAAACAGGCTCTTCAGACCGACGCCCAGCCTGCGCACATCGTCGAACCACGCAGGCATCGTCACGCCGCCCAGCTTGGGCGCATCGGCCCCTGCCGTCGGTTCGTCCGCCCTACTCTGCCCCGAGGGACCGTCTTCCAACATGCGTCTAGCCCCCGGGGAGAAGTGAATCAGCTACGCAGGATACGACCGGCGAGCCAGCCGGCAGCGATCGCCATCGCGATGGACTGTACCGGCTTCTCACGAACATAGTCGCGCGCGGTATCGAGCCAATCGTTCGCGGTGTCGACGGCTTCGCCGTAGGCTTCCTTGCCGCGAAGCTTCGCCTCTTCCGCCTTCTCAGCCGCGCGCGTCGCGCCATAGGCGGCCTTGTCGGTGGCGTTGTGCAACGAAGATTCCACCTTGTCCGCCGCGCGATCCACGACATCCTTGGTGCGGTCGACGGCGTCGGACGTGGCCTGCTTCACTCGCTCGGCGCTGGCGTCGATACGTTCGGCAGCCGTTACGGTGTTCGCCGCAGCGGTTGCGGCATTGGCGACATGGTCGGCGGGCTTGTTCATAACGAAGTTCTCCGGAAGCGGGGTAGGACAAGTTAGGACAGGATGAGTGAGGTAAAGGTCATCGTTGCCACGGTGTCGCAGGCAGTGCAATGGCGCGGCCGCACTATCGCGCGACCACGCGCAGACCGGAACTGAGGCGGTGGCGTCCGCCGCCGGGAGGTCCCTTGCGGCGACAAGGACACCGCGCCAGCCCATGAGGGCTAGACGCTACGACCGCGGAAGAACGAAATGATGGCCAGGATCAGGAAGATGACGAAGAGAATCTTCGCGATGCCGGCGGCCGTGCCCGCTATACCGCCGAAACCGAAAACCGCGGCAATGATCGCGATGACGAGAAAGACGAGGGCATAGTGCAGCATGGTCGGGTACTCCAGTGAAGGGATGGCGCGGTACCCATTTAGGCCCGGCCCCCGCGCATGCCGCGTGAAGTTATGCTCCGTGACTCAAACGTCGTTCAGCCTCACGCTTCACCTCGCCGTCACGCCTTCACTTTGGGATTGAGCGAGTAAGTGCCGGTAATGACCGCTTCGTCCACCACGTGCCCCTTGATGACGTCGCGCAACTCGGCCAGCGAGAACCCGTTTTCGAGCGGCACCGTGTCGACATCCAGCGCATAGACGTGGAAATGGTAGTGATGGGCAATGGAGTCGTTCCAGGGCGGACAAGGGCCGTCATACCCGTGGTAATGACCTTCCATGTCGCGATCGCCCTTGAACCAGCCCGTGTAGCTGTTGAGGCCCTGGACCGAGCCCGGCGGGCCGACCGGATCCTTCTTGCCGCGGGCTACGATGCCTTCGCCGCAGGCGCCTTCACCCAGTTCCCGGCATTCCAGAGGGATGTTGGCCATCAACCAGTGCACGAACTCCACACGCGGCAAGGCGCGTGGTACTTCACGCCCTTCCACGTTGACGTCGTCCGGCTTGGACGGCACGTCCGTATCGATCACGGCGATGGCGAACGACTTCGCCGTCGCCGGCACCTCGGTCCAGGCCAGGTGCGGCGTAACGTTCCCCGCCGGTTTGATGGGCTCGCCGATCTCCATGAAGGCGTACGTGGCCGGGATGGGCTTGCCGTTCTCGATGCTGTCGCTCTTCAGGCGCATGGGGATCTCCTCGTTGGGTTTCAGCGGGCGATCGCGTTGAAACGGGCCGCGATGTAGTCGTCCGTAAAGCTGGTCATGCTGAAATCGCGTATGAAGCCGCAATGGCCGCCGTAGCTTGCGATATCGAGCTCGATATTCGGCGGCAGGCGCAGGGCATGGAACGCGCCGATCGGAATGACCGGGTCGTCGCTCGAGGTCAGGATGGTGGCCGGAACGTGCATGTTCATCAGCCGGTCGCCGGCGATCGAGTAGCCGTCGAGATAGGCCTCGAGTGAACCGAAGTCCGTGTGACGCAGGACCAGGGAGGCCGTGAGCTCACGCATGTTCTGCTTGAGCTCGTTGAGCTCGAAGTACGTCTGCTGTGGGAACGCCTCCTGCTTGAGGCGGAGCGACCGGCGCCATTTCTGCATGAAATAGGCGTGGTAGATCCACGGCGCTTCCTTCTCGAGCGAGAACAGGCCCTCGGCCGGATCCACGATGGGGCAGACCGCGAGGACATAGTCCAGCGGCACGCCCTGCGACGGCGCCAGCATGGCCGCGCGCAGCGCGAAATTCCCGCCGAGCGAAAACCCCGCCACGCCGATCGTCTTCGCCGGGAACATCCGGGCGATCTCGCCGAGGGCGGTGACCACTTCGTCGATCCGGCAGGAGTGGAACAGCGCCTCGTTCAGCCCATGACTGTCGCCGTGATCGCGAAAGTTGAGGCGGAATACATCCCAGCCATCCTCGAGGAGACGGCTACCTGTCTGCAGCACGTAGGTCGAGTCGACGCTACCCTCCCAGCCGTGGAACAGGATCGCCAGTCCGCGTGACTCGCGGCCGGTGGCCTGGGCCGTGTAACGACCACTCAGCCGATCGCCCTTGCCCACGTCGACGAGCACTTCCCGCGCGTCCACTTGCACCTGGTGTGCCCGTTTGGGCAGCAACCGACGGCGGACGCCGCTGGAGGAAAGCATGGTCTGGATGTGCCCGCTGCGCAGCGGCCACGGCGGCAGGAAGTCTGAGCCTTTAGGCAGACTCATGCGGGCGTATCGGTGTCCAGGGCCAGCGCGATGCGCTCGCGCGATGCCTCGGCCATCCGCCGGCGGCCATCGGCCGATACCGGCACGGGCTCGAGGAAGTGCACTTCGACGTCCAGCGGGGCCTCGCCCAGCAGGCGGATGACATTGCCCATGAAGGTCTCGTTTTCACGGAATCCGGCGTCGATCACCCGGCGGCCCTGGCGGGCGAAGCGCAACGCAACCGGCTGGACCGGCACCTCGGCATCGAGCGCGGCCTGGAAGATGCGGGCATGGAAGACACGAAGGATGCCGTTGTGGCCGGTACCGCCCTCGGGAAACACCGCCACCGCACGTCCCTCGTGGAGGCGCTCGACCATCACCGCCATCACCGAGGCCAGCGAATGGTTGCTGCCGCGCCGGTGGAAGATCGTGCCGCCACGCGCGGCCATCCAGCCCACCAGCGGCCAGCCGGCGATCTCGGCCTTGGCGACGAAGCAGGCGGCACGTTGCGAATGCACCACGGTGATATCGAGCCAGGAGGTGTGATTGGCCACGAAGAGGACCGGGTCAGCCAGCGGCGTGCCAAAGCGGCGGCTGCGGAAGCCGAAGATGCGAAGCAGCAGGACCGACCACAGCCGGATCGCGCGGTGGGCGAACGGCTCGCGACCGTTCTTCATCACGCCGCCGGCCCAACTGAGGACGAAGGTGCAGATCAGGATGGCGAACACGATGTGCAGCAACACCAGCGGGACTCGCCATAGATAGCGAAGCGGACGCATGCGGTCGCGGGAGCTCAGGTTGGCGGTGGTGGCTTCCATCAAGAACACAAGATTAACGATGGCTGGGCCGTGCCGCTAGAGGAAGTTGTCTTTGTTCTTAAGAGACGCGGGCTTGCGATCCGCTAGACCACCACGTTACCGAGCGGCAAGGCCGTCGAAGCCTTGACCGTGCGCAGGACAAAGCTCGTATTCACGTCGGCGACGCCAGCTGCGTTGAGGAGGCGGTCGAGCAGAAAGCGTGAGAATCCTTCGAGGTCCGCGACGTAGACCTGGAGCAGATAGTCCATGTCACCCGTCAGGGCGTAGCAGGACACCACCTCGTCCCACTCGGCAACGCGCTCGGTGAACTGGTCGATCGCCTCGGCCTCGTGCCGGGAAAGCTGCACCCGGACGAAGGCCTGGAGCCCCAGGCCGAGCGACCGCGGTTCCAGGCGGGCGCCGTAACCGGCGATCACGCCATCGGCCTCGAGCTTTTGCATGCGACGCAGGCAGGCCGAGGGCGAGAGGTTGATCTCCGCCGCCAGTTCGGCATTGGTGATCCGGCCGTGGGTCTGCAGGGTTGCCAGGATACGGAGATCCGTGCGGTCCAACGTCGCTTGCATGTTTATTTCGCCATTGACCTGCGTGGAGACATATTGTTGCACTAGACGCCCTTTGACGCGCAATAACACAAGCCTATTGCGGCCATTCCCGGCTAAGCTGGTTTTCCGATAACCCGCAGCAGCCCCAAGGAGGCCCGCCATGGACACCCCCCGTCGCGTCGAACACCAGCAGACCGACCGTGGCTACGTGCCCGTCTACGCGACAGGCACCGTGGAGCAGCCTTGGGAGAGCTATTCGAAAACGGACCACGAGGTCTGGGACACGCTTTACAAGCGCCAACGCGAGCTGCTGCCGGCTTACGCCTGCCAGGAATTCCTCGACGGCGTTGAGCGCTTCGGTCTGGGCGATGGCGGCATCCCGCGGTTCTCCGACCTGAACAAGGTGCTGGGGGACGCCACCGGCTGGGAAGTCGTGGCCGTGGAAGGGCTGTTGCCTGACGAGGTCTTTTTCGACCACCTGGCCAACCGCCGTTTTCCGGTCAGCTGGTGGATCCGCAAGCCGGATCAGCTCGACTACCTGTCCGAGCCGGACCTGTTCCACGACCTGTTCGGTCACGTGCCGCTGCTGCTCAACCCCGTGTTCGCCGATTACATGCAGGCGTACGGCAAGGGCGGCATGAAGGCACACGCGATCGGCCCCGRAGCCCTGATGAACCTGACACGCCTGTACTGGTACACGGTGGAGTTCGGCCTGATCCGCACGGACAAGGGCCTGCGCATCTACGGAGCGGGCATCGTCAGCTCGAAGGGTGAGTCCATCTACTCGATCGATTCCGCGGCGCCAAACCGCATCGGCTTCGACCTGGAGCGTGTAATGAACACCCGCTACAGGATCGATACCTTCCAGCAGACCTACTTCGTCATCGACGATTTCGCCCAGTTGTTCGACGCCACGGGTCCGGACTTCACGCCGATCTACGGCAAGCTCGCCGATAGCTCGGCGGTGGCGGCCAGCGACGTTCTTCCCGGCGACCACGTCTTCCACCGCGGCACCCGTGAGGGCTTCGCTTCAGGCGCAGACAACTGAATCTCAACGATGGCCTAACGAATGGGCCTCTACGATGGACTTACTTTCCGCTGAACAGGGTGTGTCCATCGTGGTCGTCTTCGATATTCCGTTCGAGTCCGTGGGTCCGGGTCTCTGGCTGTTGCAGAAGAACGAAGCGGAATATGGTGAATTCTGTTCGAGGGACGACGCGCTGGAATGTGCCCTCAGCGAAGCGCGCCGTATCCAGCGCCTCGATGCGCTCTCCGACATCGTGCTGAACATCGAAGGAAATGATGGGCGCTGGCGCGCCTTCGACACGTCGATCCGGCCTTACGCGAGCCGTAGCCGCACTATCTGATTCAGATGCTTTGATTTCCCTGGCGGGCGGGTGGGTCGATGACTCGCCCGCCCGTTTCTTTTGCGCAAAATAAAACCCCGGCAGCCAGGGGAGGAGCTGCCGGGGTCGGTGTCGGGTCCAGGCTATCAGGGGAAATAGCGGGACCCGGGACAGAAGGACCAATGGAAACCGGTCGTCTGACAACAGGTCGCCTCTCGGCGATCACAGACTTAGATAAGGGCGATCGCGTGAAGTTCCCGCATTAGGGGGTGGTCGCGTTTGGCTTGCGTTTATCTTCAGCAGCCATCGCGTGCTCCGCGAGCCACGGCTTCACCTGCGCAACCCACAGGGCATAACCCTTCGCCGTCATATGTAACCCATCTTCGATGAACAGATCCGGCTTCGGCTGGCCCTGCGCGTTGAGCATTGCCGGCACGACATCGAGGAAGGCGACGTTCTTCTGGGTCATCGCCCACTCGCGGATGAGCTTGTCCGCCCGCAGGATGTTCGGCAATAGCGCGACGCGCGCGACGCTCGGCTTGATCGCAATGAAGGCGATCGGCAGAGCAGGCTGCGTTTGGCGCACCTTGGCGACGAAGGCGGCGAAGTCATCGCGCACCTGTTCCGGCGTGTCGCCACCCTGTAGATCGTTGTCACCGGCGTACATCACCAGAGCCGCTGGACGATACGGCGCCACGATGCGATCCGCGAAGGACGTGGCATCGTCGAGGTCGGAACCGCCGAAGCCACGATTGATCACACGATACCCAGGAAAATCAGTGGCTAGCGTCTTCCAGAAGCGGATCGACGAGCTGCCGATGAAGAGCACCGCGCTGCCTGGTGGGGGATTGGCCTTGTCCGCGGCTTCGAAGGCCTGGATGTCGGCGTTCCATTTGTCGTGGTCGGCATCCTTCGCAAGGACACCGAAGGAAAAAACGAAAAGGATGAGGAAGATCGTCAGACGTGTCATCGGAAACACCGTAACCGCTTACGGTCGGCGAGGTAACCCCTGGCGCTCGACGGGTGTCACCTTCAGCACCGCTTCGACGCGCACGCCGTTCCAGCGATAGATGAGGTGCTCGGCCTGTACGCAAGGCGCGACCAGATCGGGATAGAACACGGCGACGCATTCCCCTCCCTCGTGCCGTGCGCTGTCGTAGACGATGCCGTTGGAACCCTCGTCGCGCAGCTGACGGGCCAATTTCACACTGGCAGTGTACGAATCGGGGTCATGCACCGCCGGCCAGCCGCCGCGAATGTCGTGCAGCTTCCCGGCGATGGCTGTCTTGTAGCAGCGCACCTGGACGTCGGTAGGCGGCTCGTTTGTGGCCGCGAGGAAGGCCTCCCGGTGGAAGACAGTTTCCTCGATGGCCGTGGCGATGCTGTGCGCGGCGTAGAACGCGCCCCAGTGGCCATCGGAAAAGCGACTGCCCTCGGGCGGGACGTGCGCGAAGGCGGCCATGATCGGCGTCGTACCGGGCCCCGAAACGCGTCGGCCTGGCGGCACTAGGCTCAGGGCGCCGATTTCATCCCGCAGACGCGGATTGGTCAGCGACTCGATCGCCATGACCGCATCGATGTCCTTCGGATCGGCAATCCGGTCGAACAGGCCGACCGGCGGAAACCGGCTGGGAACGATGCGGTAAGCCTGGGTCCAGCGGATGCGGCGAAGTGGGGGTGGCGGCAAGCTCCCATCATCACGCGAGCGGCTCCTGCCTGAGGGCGGGGCGCTCACCCGTTCCAACCGCGCTGGGCGTCCAGGTACTGACGGACGACGTAGAGATCGGCGACGTTGCCCGAAAGCATGCGATCCAGGGCGGGACGGCCTCCGAACAGGGAGGCGTCGTTGGGCTTACGTAGCCAGGCATCGGCCTGTGCCGGATCGGGAAAGAGGATCTGCAGGTCCTTCCAGATACCCAGCAGGTAGCTGATTCGCTCGATGACATCGCGGGATGGCGTGCCGTCCTGCTGTTTTTTCCACTTGAAATACGTGGACTCGGGCGGGTCGCCGAGCAGGGTACGCTGCTCGTTGACCCGGAGCTTCCACCGTTCGGCGAGGGCGAAGAAGGCCCGCAGCGCGGGACCTCCGAGGTCGCCGGTGGGTGTGGGTTCGGCGTGGATGACTGAATGCATCGCTGCTCTACCTGTGGAGTTATTTGGCAATATACCTCATAGGTAGACTCCAGTCACGGAAAAATCGGTGGATATGTGCTCCTTGTGGGAGCCAGAGCTCCTCTGGGGTGGGGGAGCTTGCGGCTAAGCCGATTCGTTGGCTTTTCGCCGCTGAAGCGGCTCCTGCATTTCCTTATTTCTTGGAGGCGATCCAGGCGTCGACGTGCTGCTCGAGGACCGGCAGCGGTACCGAGCCCAGAGCGAGGACCGTGTCGTGGAAGGCGCGAAGGTCGAACTTCTCGCCCAACTGCGTTTCGGCGCGCTCGCGCAGCTCGCGGATCTTCAGGTAGCCCAGTTCATAGGAGAGCGCCTGCCCGGGCCAGCTGATGTACCGATCCACTTCGTTGGCGATCTCGCGCTGGCTGAGGGCCGTGTTCTGCGTGAGGTAGTCGATCGCCTGCTGGCGGGTCCAGCCCAGGTGATGGATGCCGGTGTCGACAACGAGACGGCAGGCGCGCCACATCTGGTAGGTGAGGTAGCCGAAGTGTTCGTAGGGCGTGTGGTAGATCCCCATTTCTTCGCCGAGGTACTCGGAGTAAAGCGCCCAACCCTCACCGTAGGCCGAGATGTAGCCGTCACGACGGAACGGCGGCAGCCCGTCCTGCTCGGCGGAAAGGCCCAGCTGCAAGGCATGACCCGGCATCGACTCATGCAGGGTCAGCGCGGGCATGTTGAAGAGGGGGCGCGACGGCAGGTCGTAGGTATTGACCAGATAGACGTCCGCACCGCCGCGGCCGGAGGTGTAATACGGCGCGATGTCCGCCGGAACGGGCTCGATCGCAAAACGCTGGCGGGGCAGGAGGCCGAAGTACTTGCCCAACTTGCCGTCCACCTGCTTGGCGACCCACGCCGTGCGCATGAGCAACTCGTCGGGGGTCTTCGCGTAAAACTGGGGATCGGTGCGCAGGAATTGCAGGAACGCCGGGAAGTCCCCCTTGAAACCGGTGTCCTTCATCGTCCCGAGCATGGCCTCATGGATCTTCGCCACCTCGCGCAGGCCGATCGCATGGATCTCGTCGGGCGAAAGGTCCAGCGTGGTGTACTCGCGGATCTGCTGGCGGTAGTACGCCTTGCCGTCCGGCAGCGATTCCGCGGCCAGCGTGGGTCGCGCCTTCGGCAYGTACTCGGTGCGGAAGAAGGTCAACAGCTTGCCGTAGGCAGGAATCACGCCCTGGGCGATCGCGCTGCGTGCGTCGGCGCGAAGCGCCTCGGCATCCTTGGCCGGCAAGGACTTGGGCAGGGTCTTGAACGGCTTGTAGAGCGCACTGTCTTCCGGGTTCTTCAGCTCGGCCACGGCGGCGATCGAGACGTCGCGGCCATCGAGCACGTCACGCGGCACGGTGAAGCCACGCGCCAGCCCGAGGCGCATGTTGGCGATCTCCTGATCCATGTAAGCCGGAATCTGCCGCACACGCTCGATGTAGTGCCGGTAGTCCTCGCGCGTGCGCAGGTCGTCGCCATGGAGCACATAGCCCACATCGGACCAGAACGCCGAATCGCTGTTGAATGGCATCTGCCACTGCTCGAAGCGCTGTGCGGCCGCGAGATTGAAGATCTGCTCGTGGTACACCGCGTAGTCCACGCGAACCGTGCCGCTGAGCGTGCGTGGATCGATGCGATCGAGCTGCGCCAGCACGTCGTTCCAGTAGGCCAGGCGCCGGGCCTGGCTGGCCGCATCCACCGTATCCAGGCGGCCGTCGCCAGGCTGCGCTTCACCCGAGGTGAGGATGCCGGCCTGCCCGTTACGCCAGCTCCATTCCTTCGTATAGATGCCCTTGAAGGCCTCGTCCGGCGACGCGGTGGGCGTGGCGGCGTGGGCGGTAGCGGCGAACATACCGGCGAAGGCGATGGCGCGGATCCAGGGAGACATGCAGGAGACCGTTGACGGGGAAACCCCGATCATCGCATTCCCGAGTCATTCCAGTCCCGCGTAGTGCCCTCGCATGGTGTCGAGGTAGGCCTTCAGGTCGCGCCCCGGCTGATCGGTAAACGTCTGGCCCTCGTCGCGGCATCCCTCGATGCGATCGGGCCGGAAATTGCGGAACGCCTGTCGATGCCGGCACCAGGTGCCCAGCGTCCACGCGCCGCCCCAGAAGGAGAGGCAGAGCGGCTCCACTTCGCGCGTGGAAGTACGCCCCTCGGCATCGCGGTAATCCAGGCACAGTACGCAATGCCCGACGATGGCCGCGTGCAGGCGATCGAGCATGACCGCGACCTCGTTCTGGAACGGGTCACGCCAGATCGGTGCGAAGATCCTCGATTGCGCCGATCGCTCGCGAAGATCGGGCGGCAGCACCGCCTCGATCTTGATCAGGGCGGACTGCGCCTCGCGCGCCAACCGCTCACCCGCGAACGCGCGGACGAACCGGGTGCCGGCCACGAGCGCTTCGAGTTCGTCGGCCGAGAACATCAGCGGTGGGATGTCCGAGCCCTTGCGCAGGACGTAGCCGACACCGGCCTCCCCTTCGATCGGGACACCGGAGAGCTGCAGGTCGGCGACATCGCGATAGACGGTACGTAACGAGACTTCGAGCGTGCTGGCCAGCTGGCGGGCAGGCAAGGCCGTGCGTCGCCCCCGGAGAGCGTTGATGATGAGGAACAGGCGGTCGGCGCGGCGCATACCCGAATCATCGCCTCCCGCGCGGCGCGCGGGAAGCGATGCATGTCATGGCAGCGCATATCCACTCGCTCACGCGACCGCGAGGGTCTGCGCGCGAGCCAGTGCGGCGTCCTGCCCGGTGGCGCGGCAGATGGCCGGCCGGGCCATCAGGCGGGCCACGTAAGCCTCGAACACATCGCGACGCGGCACGATGCCGAAGCGCATGGTCCAGTCCAGGGCGCTGGCCCAGAGGATGTCCGCGGCGGTGAACCGGTCGCCGAACATCCAGGGACCCGTAGCCAGCTGGGTCTCGAGCATGTCCATGACCGTATCGAAGTCGCCGTAGGGGCAGGTCGAGGTCGGCGCCGGCTCGTGTTTCATGAAGCGGTCCATCACCGCCGGCTCGAAGCAGGAGCCGTAGAAGGACAGCCAGCGCAGGTACGGCCCGCGCAACGGATCGCCAAGGCCAGGCGCGAGACCCGCTTCGGGGAACAGGTCGGCGAGGTAGGTGAAGATCGCCGGCCGTTCGGTGACCAGGCCGCCCAGGTGCTCGATGGCCGGCACCTTGCCCATGGGATTGACCTTCAGGTAGGCCGGCTGGCGCTGCTCGCCCTCGACCAGGTTCATCACATGGATGTCGTACTGCGCGCCCAGCTCCTCGAGCAACATCAGGGTGCTCCCCGAACGGCTGTTGGGCGCGTGGTGGAACTTGATCCGACTGGCATTCATGCGTGTGATTCCCTGGTGGTCTTGGTGGCGATCTTCGAAGCCGGCCTGGCAGGCGCCGAGCCGTTACGTGGCAGGGACGGCCGTACGTCGTCGGACGCGAACCGGTACTGTCCGTCCATCAACAGCCCCCGGCGCCCGAGCGGCGCATAGAGCACGGCGACACGATCGAGAAAGCGATTCATGCGACTTCCCTCTCCGTTGCTTCGGCAGAGGGACAGTCTGCGCGGGGGCTACTGACAGCGTTCTGTCAGCAGCCCTCTGGCGCCGTTCACCCGGCACCCGGACAATGGGTGGTTTCGCGCCTGAGTCCGCCCCGATGACGAAACCGATTTCCTTGATCCAGTTCCTGATCGAAGAGAAGCGCGAGGGGCATATCAACGCCCAGCTCAGCCTCCTCATCGAAGTGGTGGCGCGCGCCTGCAAGCGCATCTCCGTCGCGACCGGCAAGGGCGCCCTCGGCGGCGTGCTCGGCAATGCCGGCTCGGACAACGTGCAGGGCGAGGCCCAGAAGAAGCTGGACGTCATTTCCAACGAGATCCTGCTCGAGGCCAACGCCTGGGGCGGCCACCTCGCCGCCTGCGCCTCGGAAGAGATGGAAGATCCGCAGCCCATCCCCGATGCGTATCCGAAGGGCAACTACCTGCTTCTCTTCGATCCGCTCGACGGCTCGTCGAACATCGACGTGAACGTGTCGGTCGGCACGATCTTCTCGGTCCTGCGCTGCCCGGATGGCGTCACCGAACCGAAGACGGAAGACTTCCTCCAGCCCGGCACCGATCAGGCCGCGGCCGGCTACGTGGTCTACGGTCCGAGTACCGTCCTGGTGCTGACCTTCGGCCACGGCGTGCACGAGTTCACCCTCGATCGCGAGCACGGCAGCTTCGTGCTGACGCGCCGGGGCATCACCATTCCCGACGAGACGGCCGAGTTCGCCATCAACATGTCGAACCAGCGCCACTGGGAAGCCCCGATGCAGCGCTATATCGGCGAGCTGCTTGCCGGTTCGACCGGCCCGCGCGGACGCGACTTCAACATGCGTTGGGTCGCCTCGATGGTGGCCGACGTGCATCGCATCATCACCCGCGGCGGCGTCTTCATCTATCCGCTGGACGCCAAGATCACCGCCAAGGGTGGCACCGGCAAGCTGCGCCTGATGTATGAAGCCAATCCCATGGCCTTCATCGTCGAGCAGGCTGGCGGCGCCGCCACCACGGGCCGCGAGCCGATCATGAGCCTGCAGCCGACCGCCCTGCACCAGCGCGTGCCGGTCTTCCTCGGCTCGAAGCACGAGATCGAGATCGCCACCCGGTATCACGTCGAAGCCGACGACACCCGCGACTGAACCACGGGCCGGGCGGCACCTCGTCGCCCGGCTTCCGCCATTTACCTGTCATTGGTGCGCCGCGCCGGTGCCCGATGATCCGCCAGCCCTCTCTCGGTCCGCCCCCATGACGCTTCGCGCCCGCACCTGGCTTCCGCTGGTTCTTACCACCCTGCTTTGCGGCTGCTTCGGCGGCACGAAGCCGGATACCCGTCCGGACAACGCCGTCCCCGTATTGGCCGCCAAGCCGCGCATCGGCCTGGCCTTGGGTGGCGGCGCGGCGAAAGGCTTCGCTCATATCGGCGTGATCAAGATGCTGGAAGCCAGCGGCATCCATGTGGACGTGGTCTCCGGCACCAGTGCCGGCAGCGTGGTGGGCGTCCTCTACGCCAGCGGCATGGATGCCTTCCAGTTGCAGGAAACGGCCTTCTCGCTGGATGAAGGCAAGATTCGCGACGTTCGCTTCTTCTCCGGCGGCATGGTGCAGGGCCAGAAGCTTCAGGACTACGTCAACGACTTGCTGAAGAACACCCCGATCGAGAAGCTGCACACGCCGTTTGCCGCAGTGGCCACGGAACTGGAAACCGGCGAGAGGGCGATCTTCGTCCGCGGCAACGCTGGCCAGGCGGTACGCGCGTCGAGCAGCATTCCCGGCGTCTTCGAGCCAGTCGAGATCAACGGCAAGCACTTCGTCGACGGTGGCGTGGTCAGTCCCGTGCCGGTCGATGCCGCGCGCCAGCTCGGTGCGGACATCGTCATCGCCGTCGACATCTCGGCCCGCCCCGACGGCAGCAATCCTGCCGGCATGGTCGGCATCGTCGGCCAGTCGATCACCATCATGGGTCGCAAGCTGGCCGAGCAGGAACTTGGTCGCGCGGACATCGTGATCCGGCCGAAGGTCGGCCAGATCGGACCGACCGACTTCGACCAGAAAAACGTGGCCATCCTCGAGGGCGAGCGCGCCGCGCTCACCGCCATTCCGGCGATCAAGGCGAAGCTAGCGGAGAAGACGGCCGCCATGGGCAAGCCGCCGGTCCCCGCACACTGATCGAGGGGCGTTACAGCTCGCGTCGCTTGGCCACGTCGTCCGCGGTAACCGTGCCTTGCTTGCCACCGAAGTGCCCGATCACGAAGTTGGCCAGCGCGGCCACTTCGGGATCGCTGTAACCGTGCCCGAAAGCGGGCATGTAGACATCCGTTTCGCCGATGCGCATGGTCACCCCGTGCAGGATCGCCTGCGTGACATTCAGACCCTTCGGATCGTTGACGCCACGCGTACCGGCCAGACCGGCATAAGGCGTCTGTTGGCCCGCGCCGTTCCACTGATGACAGCTGGCACAGGCGCCTTCGAACAGGCGCCGGCCCTCCGCGTTCGCGCTTTCCACGTCACCCCCTGGCGCGACGGCGGTGGACGCCACCATGGCCTTCGGTGCCGGATCGACCGCGATCGGATCCTCGCCCTCGCGAGCCGGGACGGTGCGTAACCAGGTCACCAGCGCCGCCGTGTCTTCGGGTTTGAGGAACTGCAGGCTATGTGCGACGGCTTCGCCCATCGGACCCATGGCTGAAGCGTGTCCTTCGGCATGCCCCGTACGCAGGTACTGAGTCAGCGCTTCGTCACTCCATTTGCCGACGCCGTGCGTTGGGTCCGAGGTGATGTTCCAGGCACGCCAACCCTGCAGCTCCGCCCCCGCCAGTGCCTCGCCGTGCTTCAGGCCGAAGCCCAGGTTGCGTGGCGTGTGGCATTCCGCGCAGTGACCAAGCGGACCGGCGAGGTAGGCGCCTGCGTTCCACTCGGGGGTCTTTGATGGATCGTTCGGGAAGCGCTGGCTGCGGAAGAACGCGGCGTTCCAGAAACCCATCGCCCAGCGCTGGTTGAAGGGAAAGCCGAGATCGTTTGGCCGCTCCGGCTGATTCACCTTGGGCAGCGTGAACAGGTAGGCCTTGATCGCCAGCACGTCTGCACGGCTGAGCTGGGTGTACGCCGTGTACGGGAAAGCCGGATAGAGGTGCTTGCCGTCCTTGCGCACGCCCTCGCGCACGGCACGCACGAAGTCGTCGTCGCTCCAGCTACCGATGCCGGTCTCGACATCGGCGGTGATATTGGAGGAGTAGATGGTACCGAACGGCAACTTGAATGGCAGGCCGCCGGCAAAGGGTTTACCGGTCTCCGGAACGGTATGGCAGGCGATGCAGTCGGCCGCGCGTGCCAGGTATTCGCCACGCACCACCGGATCGGCATTCGAAGGCGCACCGGCGATCACGGGTGACGTACCGTCGGCCGAGTCGGTTCGATTGAGGGCGAAGTACGCCACCGTGCCGATGATCAGAAGCAGCACGACGAGGATGAGGAAGCGCTTCATGCGACGTCTCCCTTTCCGGTCCCGATATCGGCGACGTGTTTGAGGGCCTCGGCCGATTCCACCAGCGACGTGCGCGTCACCGGAAGCTCGCTGAGGCGCACGCCGGTGGCGGCGTAGATCGCATTGGCGAGCGCGGGCGCCGCGATGGCCGTGCCGACCTCACCGAGCCCACCCGGCGACTCGCTGCTGTTCACGGTGTACACCTCCATCACCGGCGCTTCGTTGATACGCAATGTGCGGTAATCGTGGAAGTTGCTCTGCTCGATCATGCCGTCCTTGAGCGTGATGCCGTTGAACATCGCCGCACTCAGTCCGAACAACAGGCCACCCTGCACCTGGGCCTGGATGGAGCTCGGGTTGATGGCGATGCCGACGTCGACCGCGACCACCGCGCGACGCAGACGCACCACACCCTGCGCGGTGACTTCGACCTCGACGATGGCGCAGACATGGCTGCCGAACGGCGACGCCACCGCGATGCCGCGGCCGACCCGGGCAGGCAACGGCTGCCGGCCCCAGCCGATCTTCTCCGCGGCGAGATCCAGCACGCCGAGCGGTCGCGAGCCCGGCTTCATCAGCGAGCGTCGGTAGGCAAGTGGATCTTTTCCGGCGGTTTGCGCCAGATGATCGATGAAGCTCTCGACGATAAACAGGTTGTGGGTGGGCCCGACACCACGCCACCAGCCGACGACGAGACCGGGCGGCATCTCGTGACGCACCCATTCCACGAGCACGTTATCCATGTCGTAGGGCAGGTCCGCCGCCGATTCGATGGCGTCGCTGTCCATGCCGTCCTTGCCCATGGCCGCCGGCAACCAGCGCCCGAGCACGGTACCGCTGGTAATGCGGTGCTTCCACGACGTCGGCTTGCCGTCGTCGTCGAGGGTGGCCGAGATGCGATCGAAGTAGAGCGGGCGCACGCGGTCGTGACGGATGTCCTCCTCGCGACTCCAGATCACTTTCAGCGGATACGCCACCTGTTTGGCGAAGGCGACCGCCTGCTCGACCTGGTCGGTTTCCAGGCGCCGGCCGAAGCCACCGCCGAGGTATTGGTTGTTGACCGTCACCGCCTCCAGCGGAATGCCACAGATGCGTGCGGCCTCCTTCTGCACACGCGTAGGCACCTGGGTCCCCGTCCAGACCTCGCACTTGCCCGGGGTGACGTGCACCGTGGCGTTGAGCGGTTCCATCGGCGCATGCGCCAGCATCGGCGAGACGAAGGTCATCTCGACGGCCTTGCCGCCGGCCGCCGCCTCGCCTTTCGGTTTGCGGCCGATAAGTGCCGGGCCTGTGCGCGAGCTTTCCTGCAGCGCGCCGACCAGGGTGGCGGTATCCAGGTGCGCGTTGACACCCTTCCGCCATTCGATCGCCAGCGCGTCGAGGCCACGATGGGCCGCCCAGTAGTGCTCGCCGACCACGGCGACCGCGTTGTCGAGTTTGACGACGTCGACGACACCGGGAATCGCACGCGCCTTCGTGTCGTCGACGCTGCCAAGCGTGCCGGCCAGTTCGGGACTCGTGCGCACCGCCGCGTATTTCATGCCCGGCACTTTCACGTCGATGCCGAACTGCGTGCCGCCATTGACCTTGTCGGGTGAATCCACACGGCGCAACGGCTTGCCGATGACGGTAAAATCCTTGGGATCCTTCAGCGTGACGGTTGCCGGCTGCGGCAACTTACCCGCCGCTTCCGCCACGGCACCGAAGCCGAGCGTGCGGCTGGAGGCAGCGTGGGTGATCGTGCCGCGCGACACCGAGCAGCTGGAGGGATCGACATGCCACTGTGCGGCGGCGGCGGCGACGAGCATCTCGCGGGCAACCGCACCCGCCTCGCGCAGCGATTGCCATTGCCCGCGCGTACTGGTCGAGCCGCCAGTGATCTGGCCGCCGCCCAGCAGGGCGATCCCGTACAGCGCATCGCTCGCGATCGAATGCTCGACCTTGATCTGGTCGAGCCCGACACCGAGCTCCTCCGCCAGCATCATCGAGATGCCGGTATAGATGGCCTGGCCCATTTCCGCGCTGGGCATCACCAGTCGCACGCTGCCGTCGGCATCGATGCGAATGAAGGCGTTCGGAGCGAAGGGTGGGTTGCCATCCGCTGCCGCGGCCGCTTCATCCGCCGCCTGCCGGCGTGGATTCATCTGGGCAACGGCAGGACCGAGACCAGCCGTCCAAAGGAAGGCAACGGCGAGCCCGCCGCCCGCCAGTTTCATCGCGGCACGTCGACCGCTGTCGACGTCGGTGTCGGGGGGCGTGCGCGTCTTCATGCGGCGCTCCCGTCGACGAGGACCTGGAGCCCCTGGGGCTGACCCGTCGCCGCCTGCTTGATGGCCTCACGGATGCGCACGTAGGTGCCGCAACGGCAGATGTTGCCGGCCATCGCGGTATCGATGTCCTGGTCGGTCGGGTTCGGCGTGCGCGCCAGCAGCGCCGTCGCGGACATGATCTGTCCCGACTGGCAGTAGCCACACTGCACGACGTCGACGGCCAACCAGGCCTGCTGCACCTTCGCCCCTTCGGGCGTCTGTCCGATCGCTTCGATGGTGGTCACGGCGCGGTCGCCGACGGCCGACACGGGTAGCTGGCAGGAACGGACGGGCTGCCCATCCAGGTGGACCGTACAGGCACCGCATTGCGCGATGCCACACCCGAACTTCGTGCCGGTCAGGCCGATCACATCGCGCAACACCCAAAGCAACGGCATATCCGGCGGGACGTCGGCCTGACGTTCCTCGCCATTCACGCGCAACGTAACCATAGATTTTCCTCGGCTGGTGGGGCGCGAGGGCCCCATTGGCTAACTCACAGGCAGGCTGTCAGGTTACGCCGAATATCGCGCTTCGGATGCGTGTGGAATCCACGTATTTGGACCGAATCACCGCCGTGGAACCGCCGGAACGGTCAACCCGCCTCGATCAATTCCAGCGCGGACTGACGACCCAGCGCCAGGATCTCGTCCGACAGGGCCGGCTCGGCCACGGCACGCGACAGCGACAACGAGCCGACCATCGAGGCGAACACCGCCATCGACAGCGTGCGGCGACGCTTGCCGCGGACGGTGTCCGGTAGCGTGCCGGCGATGACGTCGACCATCTCGCTGAAGCCTTCGGTGAAGGCGGCGCGGGTCTCGACGGGCCGACGGCCCATCTCGGCCGACAGGGCCGCGGCAACGCAGCCGGTCTCCGGATGGTCGCGGTGCTCCACCGACAGGTAACCGTTGACCAGCGCCCGATATCCCTCGCCGCGCGAGGCGGCGATGCGCGCGGCCATCCTCTCGGCGGCGCTGCTGGCGCCGTTGGCGACGCTCTCCCGGACGAGGTCTTCCTTCGACCCGAAATGGTTATAGAAACCACCCTGGGTCAGGCCGACATCGTTCATCAGGCTGACGACGCCGACCGCATCGATGCCGTCGGCACGAAAACGTTCGGAAGCGGCTTCGACGATCTTCTGTCGAGTCTGCTCCTTGTGACCTTTCTCATAACGCATGCTTACTTACTCCCATCGGGGACGTCGCCCCCTGCCCGTGCGCCGATTGTAACCAATCCTTGCGCGTTGAAATGTCGAGCGTCATGGTGCGGTGCGGCGAGCCGCGTAGTCGGCGAAATTCACAACTTTGGTGAAAGTGACGCCGCGCTTCAGTTCCCACGCAGACGGCCACGGGAAATCAGACATATCCGATATTCGCGGGCAAATGTCGCCGAATACTCTGGTCACGCGCTGCCATGGCGCAGCGTATCCAGAAGACATCGCCGCATGGAGGCCAACATGAAGATCCCGCACCACCGGGCGATCCGCCCTACCCTCGCGCTCGCCACACTCACCGCGCTTGCAGGACCCAGCGCCTCACTTGCGCTGGATTACGATCCGCACCGTACCTACACCGAAAACTGCGTCGTCACTTACAAGAACGACCGCTTCCGGGCCAAGTGGTGGGTGGAGGCCGGTCACACGCCTGCTGACGTCGATAGCGCCGCGAATCCCTGGGATACGCCGTGGGAACGCACCGGGCTGGGGTCACCGACCGGCTGCCCCGGCAGCGACCCGGTCGACCCGGGCAAGCCGGACCCTGGCCAGCCAGGCCGGGTGTTGCTGAGCAAGCTGCTCGCCGACGAAGCACGCTTCACCTCCGACCCGCTGATGGCCGCCGTGAGGGCATCCATCCGCACGCTGGACAACGTCAGCGTGGAAACCGTGGCGCCGGGGCGTTCGCACAACCCGGCCAACGTGCGGCGCGTCGAAGCGATCGTCGACGAGACGCGATTCGACTACCTGTTTCCGTTGCGCGCGCCGGAATACACCTACCGTGGATTCCTCCAGGCCATCGCCAAGTTCCCTGCCGTTTGCGACGACTACGAGCACGGTCGCGACGCCGATGCCATCTGCCGAAAGACGCTGGCGACGATGTTTGCCCACTTTGCCCAGGAGACCGGCGCTCATGAATCCTGGCGTCCGATCGAGGAGTACCGCCAGGCGCTCGCCTATGTGCGCGAAATGGGCTGGAACGAAGGCGCTCGGGACGGCTACAACGGCGAGTGCAAGGTAGACGGCTGGATCGCCGAGACGTGGCCGTGTGGCACGTACCCGGATGGCACGTTCAAGAGCTACTTCGGTCGTGGTGCCAAGCAACTCTCGTACAACTTCAACTACGGGCCCTTCTCCGAGGCGATGTATGGCGATGTGGGCGCGCTGCTGGATGCACCGGAGCGTGTGGCGGACACCTGGCTCAACCTCGCCAGCGCTACCTTCTTCTTCACCTACCCGCAGCCACCCAAGCCATCCATGCTGCATGTGATCGACGGCACCTGGCAGCCCAACGAAGCGGATCGTTCCGCGGGCCTGGTGCCGGGCTTCGGCGTGACGACGCAGATCATCAACGGTGGTGTGGAATGCGGAGGTACCGCCGAACACGCGCAGTCGGCCAATCGCATCACGTATTACCGCGCATTCGCCGCGACGCTGGGCGTGCCGGTCCCTGCGGATGAAGTGCTTGGCTGCAAGGGCATGAAGCAGTTCGCCGAGGGGGGTGCCGGGGCGCTTCCTATTTATTGGGAAAACAACTGGACCGAACAAGCCGGCTGCAAGCTGGTCGGCTACCAGACGCCATTTTCCGGGCTGAAGCCGGGAGACTATGTGGCGTGCGTGCGCAAGGCATTCCCACACGTCGAGATCGTCGACGACGTCAGAAAGTAAGCCAGCACCTGTAGGAGCCGATTCATCGGCGATCCCGCAGCAGCGGGC
>NZ_JBFUAT010000040.1:0-40063 GCF_056406135.1 Luteibacter sp. P1_D3
CTGCAGACCCTGCAGACACGGTTGAAGAACCGCGGCGACCGCCGTTTCTCTGAGCATTTTCTAGGCCGTGCCACCCGGCGCGTCCCGCTATGCTCCGAACAAACGCACTGACGCCGCCACACACTTCGTCAATCCCACCGCCCGGCGTCCGGACACGGACAGCCAATGCACCCGCGAATCCGTAGATCCGCGGCACGTCGCGCTGTGCTCGGCGTGCCGCACTTGGATGAGTGCGGCGGGAACTCATAAGGAGAGAACACTATGCCTGCAGCGAAGGAACATACGGAACGCTTCATTGGTTACCACGCCGACCCGGACGCCACGGCGCACGAGCTCATGAATGCCTCGGTCGAGTGGCTTCAGTACGCGCGAGGGCTGACCGGCCTGCTGGCCGACCTGATCCACGAGGCCGACGTGGTGGACTGCCAACGCATGGCACTCGGCCTGGAAGCGATCGGCGCACTGACCCGGATGGGGGTCGAGTGCACCGCGCAGGCCCACGTCCGCCTGTGCTGGGAGCAGGTCGGGAGGCCGGGCGCCACTGACCGATAGTGTCCGCCGAGGAGCGTCCGCGGACACCGCTGACCGAGGGAGGCGGCATCCCGGATATGGCCTGAAGGGCGGCGGCAAGCCGCTTCGCACCCTTGCACGCAGCCCCGCGAACCGACGGCACGGTCCTTGCACCGCCGTCGCCAAGCTCAAGGGTGCTCAAGGGAACCACAACGATGCAAACCAGGATTCTGTCGGCCGCGCTAGCCGGTCTGCTCACGATGGCCGGCCTTCCCGCGGTAGCTAACGCGGAAGACCTCATGGACATCTACCGCGAAGCGGTCGCCAACGACCCCGTGCTGGCCAGTGCCGATGCACGCCGGCTCGTCGTGGCCGAGGGCGTACCTCAAGCGCTTTCCGCACTGCTGCCGCAGTTGTCGGCCGGACTGAGCCTGCAGCAATTCCACCCCAGCTTCTCCAACGGAACGAACAGCGATGGCACGCCGAACACCGGCGGCGATGGCCACAGCCGCGAGCGCGACCTGAATCTGTCACTCAACCAGACCGTGGTCGATCTCTCCAAGTTCGCCCGCGAGCGTCAGGCCCGGCAGACCCAGGAAGCGCAGGAAGCCACGTACGAAGGCGAGCTCCAGGATCTCTACGTCCGTTCGACGAGCGCGTACTTCAACGTACTGGTCGCCGCAGACCAAGTCGAAGTGTTTCGCTCCTATGAGGACGCGTACAAGCAGTCGTTCGACCAGGCGACCATCAAGTTCGACCAGGGTCTGGCACCGGAAGCCGACCTGACGCAGTCGAAGGCGTACTACCTGCTGATCAAATCGGAGCGCGTCGACGCCGAGAACACCTTGAAGGATGCGCGACGCGCCCTTCAGCAGCTGACCGGCAAGGAGCCGGGAACACTGAAGACGCTGCGCGAAGATCTCCCCATGGAGGCGCCGACACCCGACAACGCCGCTGCCTGGGTCGACCAGGCCATGCGTCAGAATCCGTCCGTGATCGCCGCGAACCATCTGGTGAGCGCGGACGAGCACTCGATCAATGCCGCGCGTAGCGGGCATCTGCCCACGCTGAACGCTGCCGTCGGTTACGACAAGGTCGGTGCCTGGTCGAACGCCGCACGCGGCACGGCCGCCTACGGTCCCGGCAGCACGACCGTGGGCCTCGTGCTCACGGTGCCACTCTTCAGTGGCGGCCTGACCCAGTCCCAGGTACGCCAGGCCATCCACCAGCGCGACGAAGACCAGAGCGACCTCGAGTCGGTTCGCCGCCAGACGGCGCGTGACACGAACAACTATTTCAACCTCGTGGTCGCCGGGATCGGGCAGGTGAACGATGCACGCGATGCGGTCGACGCCGCGAAGAAGTCATTGGCCTCCCTGCGTGCCGGTTACGACATCGGTACGCAGAGCCTGACCAACGTGGTCGTCGCGATCGAAATCCTGGCCCAGATCCGCACCCAGTACACCGCACTTCGCCACAATTTCATCCTCAACAAGCTGTTGCTCAAGCGCAGCGTCGGTGCCGCCGAGCTGAAAGACATCGAGGAGATCAACCGCCTGCTGCAGTAAGATCTGGCAAGGGAAGACAATCAGGCGGCGACCCGCATTCCATGGCCATAGAAACAGAACGCCTCTCTATCAGCGAGTTTGCACTCGACGATGCGTCTTTCATCATCGAGTTGCTCAACGAGCCGGACTTCATCCGGCACATCGCCGACCGGGGCGTCCGGGACATCGCCGGCGCCGAGAAGTACCTGTCGGACGGCCCGCTGAAGAGCTACGCCACCCACGGCTATGGTCTGTACAAGGTTGCACTGACGTCCAGTGGCGAGCCGCTCGGCATGTGCGGGCTGATTCGCCGCGACACGCTCGACTTCCCCGATCTCGGCTATGCCTTCCTGGCCCGCCATTATCGTCGCGGTTACGCCAGCGAAGCCGGCGCTGCCGTGCTTGCGCATGCTCGCGCGGAACAGAACGTGGGCACGGTGGTGGCGATCACTTCGTTGGACAACGAAGGATCGATCCGCGTGCTGGAGAACCTGGGCTTTCGGTCCGAAGGCATCATCGACGTGCCGGGTTACGACACGCCGAGCCGCTACTTCGTCAACGATCCCTGATGCCTCACACCTGCCCGATGCCACCATCGGCCATCAGGTCCGAACCGGTCACGTACGAGCTCTGATCCGAGGCGAGAAAGACGGCCGCATGGGCAATCTCGTCCGCATGAGCCAGCCGACCGAGCGGGACCATCGCGTGATACATCTTCTCCAGGTCCTCACGCGTCTCCGTCTGCGAATCGAGAATCGGCGTATCCGTAACGCCTGGGCTGAGCGTATTGACGCGAATGCCACGATCCTTGAACTCGGCGGCCCAGGTGCGTGCATACGAACGCAGCGCCGCCTTGGTCGCCGCATACGCCGTGTGGCCCGGAATGCCCATGCCATGCATGGCGGAAGCGACGAGCACGATCGAACCGCCACCGGTCATCATCGGCAGCATCTTCTGCACGAGGAAGACGGGGCCGCGAGCCATGAGGTTGAACGCCTTGTCGAAATGTTCCGGCGTGAGAGTGTCGATCGGTGCCTGTTCGGTGAACCCGGCATTCGAGACGACGATGTCGACCGTGCGCCCCTCGCTGCGAACGACTGACGCCACCCGATCCAGATCGTCGAGATTCGCCGCATCGGCCTGGATGGCCGTGACCTGACCACCGATACGCTTCACCGCTTCATCGAGTTGGGCCTGACGGCGACCGAAGATGACCACGCGGGCGCCCTCGGCGACGAAGCGCTGGGCGATCGCCAGACCGATACCGGTGGTTCCACCGCTGATGACGGCGGTCTTGCCTGCTAGGGATGACATGGGGGCCTTCCAGGGATGCGTGAATGATTCCAACAGGCTAATCCCCGCCGCTGACGATGATAATCCGCGTATCTTCCCTATGATTGATTCCCGAAACGAATCGCTGGGAGACCTACGATGGATCGGTTTCACGAGCTCAAGGCGTTTGTCGCCGTCGTTGAAGCGGGTGGCTTCTCCGCCGCCGCGCGCCGCATGGGTGAGTCGCAGTCCGCCGTCAGCAAGGCCGTGGGCTCCCTGGAGAAACGGCTTGGTGTCGCGCTATTCATTCGCAGCACGCGCAACGTGAACCTGACCGACCAGGGGCAGCGCTATTACGACCGCACCAAGCCACTTCTGGCCGAACTGGACGAAGCCGACGGCGAGACGGCCCGTACCACGCAGGACGTCTCGGGACTGGTGCGCATCGCGGCGGCCTCCACTTTCGGTCGCCTGCATGTGCTTCCCCTCGTCCCCGAGTTGCTCGCACGACACCCCGGCTTGCAGGTCGATATCATCCTCTCCGACTTCGTCCGGGACATGGTGGACGACCGCATCGACCTGGCGATACGCGTCGGCGCCGTCAGTGAACCCGATGCGGTGGTCAGGCGCGTGGCGGGCACGCCGCTCGTCTGCGTCGGTTCCCGCCAGTACTTCGAGACGCATGGGCTACCGACGACACCCGCCGACCTCGTCCATCACAACTGTCTTCTTTACGGCGGTCTTGCCGAGTCGGCCAACTGGCCCTTCGTCGGTCCCGAAGGACGGTTCAGCGTCGCGGTACGCGGCAACCTTTCGTCGAACAGCGTGGATGCCATTCGCACGGCCGTGCTGGCGGGCGTGGGAATCGGCATGTTCGCGGGTCTCTCACTTGTGGACGAACTCAGTCATCCAGACGTGGTGACGATCCTCGACGATTTCATCGTCGATGTGAGAGACGTCAACCTCATCTGGCCGAAGCGCCGCTTTGTTCCTGCGCGCGTTCGCCAAGTCACCGAATTCTTCGCCGAAGCACTGTCGAAACGCATTTAGTCGCGGCGGCAGGTCACACAGTCACGTTTATCGACGGGGATATTCGGCAAGAATGCCGCCGGCATTCCGGCATCAAGCTCCCGCCGCTGTATGGGCCACGTGCGTTACGACGGCGCGAAGAGAGGCGATCAGCTGCGCCATTGCTGGACTTGGATCGTGATGGCGCAGTGCCGCACGAGCGTCGGAAAATGGACATCGATGCCGTATTTGCGGGGAAGTGCAGAAAATGCATGACCGTGTGAAGCGCCTTGAAAAACCACGCCAAATCCATCGCCGGAATTGTGCACGCGTCGCGGAGAGCGCTCGCATAGGCTGACCGCGCACGTCGGCCTCACAGATCGGGGGCCAGTCCGGCGTCTTTGCATCGACGTCCTTAATTAGCGACCCAGGTAACTGGCGTCGTCGCTGAAGTGCGGCCGGAATTCCTGGAACGGGAAGGGTCGCGCCGACCGGGGGTGGTATGAACAAGCGTCACGTGGGAAGCATTCGTCGTAGTCCGCTTGCCAAGGGAATCTACCTCGCCATCGCATCGGTACTGGCGATGCCATTGCTGAGTGAACCCGCCTACGCCGACTGTACCCAGGCCGGGGCGACCGTCACCTGTGCGAACGGTACGTCGTTCGTCAATTACGTGATTCCCACCAATGGCGTCACGATCAACGTGCAATCGACCGGCAACCTGTCGGTGCCTCTCCTGCTCGGTGGGGCGGCACTCACGGCGTCCGGCAACGGCATTACGCTGAACAACGCGGGCATCATCGATCCGTCCCTCACCGGCGGACTCAGCCTCGGTTCGGCCGGTGCCATGCTGGGCAACGCGACCGTCGGCGGCAACACCATCAACGTCAACAACACCGGCACGATGAACGGCGTGTTCGACGCGACGTCGTTGCTGGGCATCGGTGGACAAGCACTGGTCGTGCAGAATGCCTCGGGCGGCGTGGCCAACATCGTCAACGACGGCACCATGGGCGTCTCGCTCCTCGGCCTCGGGACGATTACGACGGTGGCGGATGCGCCCGTGATCCTTTCCTATGGCGGTGGCCGAACGAATCTCACCAATTCGGCAGGCCGCACGATCACCGGTCGGATCGGCTTCGCCGCATCGGGCGCGGGTCCCAATACCTTCGTCAATGCCGGGACGATCAACGGCAGCGTCTACATGGGCGACACGCCGACCGGTAACTCGTTTACCGCCGTGAGTGGTTCGAACGTCGTCAACGCCGGCTTGGGCGTGAACCTCGGCATTCTTTCGATCAACGTCAGCCTGGCCGGCGCAGGCCAGGTGGACGGCGGGCTCGGCGCCGACAACCGCTTGCTGCTGCAGAACTCCGCGACCGGCACGGGATCGGGAACCGGCGGCGTCGTCTCGACGATCAATGCCGCGAACTATCTGCACTTCCAGCATCTGGTCGTGAACAGCGGCACCTGGAACCTGCTGGGTGCCGCCGTGAGTGGCGATGCCACGATCAATGACGGCCTCGTCAATTTCAACAACGCCGGTGTGTTCGGCACCGGCCAGATGACCGTCAACGGTGGAGCTATCGCGGCGTCGGCCGCCGGCCTGTCGCTGGCAAACGCCATCAATCTCAACACCGGTCGACTCGAGCTGGCCGGTACCACCGCGTTCGGCCTCGCGGGTGTGATCTCCGGCGCGGGCGGCCTCACGGTCACCAACACGGCCGTGGTCACGCTGGGCGGCGCGAACCTCTTCAGTGGGGGCGTGAACCTCAACGCGGGTGGGTTGCTGCTGGGTAATGCGGGCGCGCTGGGGACGGGTGTCCTCACGGTCGGCGGCAACGCCACCCTCAACACCACGGGCGCCTTCAGCCTGGCTAACGCCGTCGCTGTGAATGCGGGCAGCACACTGACTCTTCCGGGCACACAGGCAGTCACCTTGAACGGTGCGCTTTCAGGCGCAGGAAACGTGGTGAAGTCGGGCGTGGGCACGCTCACGCTCGGCGGGATCGACAGCATGACCGGCGGCTTCTCCCTCACCGGCGGTTCCCTCGCCGTCGGTGCCGGCGGCATGCTGTCGCCGGCACAGGCGATGACGCTTGCCGCTGGCACCACGCTCGATATCTCCGGCGCCGGTGCCAACCAGGGTATCGGCTCGCTGGCCGGTGTCGGCGGCACGGTGAATCTTGGGGCGAGGACGTTGACGCTCGGTGGCCTCGGCAATACCAGCTACCTGGGGACGATTGCAGGCACCGGCGGGCTGGTGAAAGTGGGAGCGGGCGTCCAGACCCTGGGTGGGACCAACACCTTCTCAGGCGGCGTTGCGCTGAACGGTGGTGGCCTGCTGCTGGGTAACGCGAACGCCCTCGGGTCGGGCGTTCTCAGCGTCGGCGGAACGACGACCCTCGATGTCACCGGTTCCATGACGCTTTCGAACAACGTCAGCCTCAATAGCGGCGGATCGCTGAGCCTCCTCGGCGGCCAACCGCTGGTGCTCGACGGCACCCTTTCCGGCGTGGGCAACCTGATCAAGAACGGCGCCTCTCAGCTGACGCTGCGTGGCGTGAACACATTCAGCGGCGGCCTGACCGCGAACGCAGGTGGCCTCCTCCTCGGTAACAGCAGTGCCCTTGGCAGCGGCGCGCTGACCGTCAATGGCGCCGTGACCCTGGATGGTGAGACACAGCTCAACCTCGCCAACGACATGAACCTGGGCGCCGGTGGGGTGCTGAACGTGCTCGGTGGTCAACCGCTGACGTTCGGCGGTGTGCTCGCGGGCGCGGGTGGGCTGACCAAGAGCGGCGCATCGACGCTGACCCTGACGGGCGCCAACACCTTTACCGGTGGGCTGAACATCGCGGCGGGCACCGTGGCACTCGCCGGTGGCGGCCACCTTGCGGCGACCGGCAACGTGACACTCAGCGCGCCAGGAGCCGGTTTCGACATTTCCGCCGCGACGGGTGCACAGACCATCGGTGCCCTGTCGGGTGTCGCAAGCACCACGATTACCCTCGGCGCCAACGCGCTGACCTTCGGCGATGCGACGAACCAGACCTACGCCGGTGTCATCTCCGGTACGGGCTCGATCACGAAAACAGGGTCGGGCACACAGACACTGAGCGGCGCGAATACCTTCAGCGGCGGCGTGACGCTCAATCAGGGCGGCCTGCTGGTCGGGAATGCGGGCGCGTTGGGCACGGGTGCGCTCACGGTCAACGGGCCAGGAACACTCGACAGCACGGCGGCGCTCACCCTCGGCAACAACGTCAACCTCGCCGGGGGTGCACTGAACCTGCTCGGTAGTCAGAACCTCACGCTGAGCGGCGTGGTATCGGGCACGGGCAGCCTGACCAAGAACGGCGCCTCGGTGCTCACGTTAAGTGGCACGAACACTTACAGCGGAGGCACGACCCTCAACGCCGGTGGCCTGGTGCTGAGCAACTCGAATGCCCTGGGCACCGGCCCGCTGAACGTGGGTGGTGCCGTCACGCTGGGAAGCACCGCCGCGGTCTCGCTCGCCAACGCCGTGAACCTCGGTGCGGGCAGCGCCTTGACCCTGCCGGGCACGCAGAACATCACCCTGGGCGGCATCATCGCCGGTAGCGGCAGCCTCACCAAGAACGGTGCCTCGCTGCTGACGTTGAATGGTGCGAACACCTTCTCCGGGGGCCTGACCGCCAACGCCGGGGGCCTGCTTCTCGGCAACAGCGGCGCACTGGGAACGGGTGCGCTCAACGTCGGCGGTCCCCTCACCCTGGATGCCACGGCAGCGGTCTCGCTCGCCAATGCAGTGAACCTCGGCGCCGGCAGTGCGCTGACGGTTCTCGGCAGCCAGGATGTCGCCCTGGGCGGCGTCGTGTCGGGCACCGGCAGTATCGTCAAGAACGGCGCCGCGGTGCTTTCGTTGAACAATGCCAACACCTTCAGCGGCGGCGTGAACCTCAACGGTGGTGGCCTGTCGCTCGGCAACAACGGCGCGCTCGGCACGGGTGTCCTGAATGTCGGTGCGAACGCGTCGCTCGACGCGAGCACCTCGCTTGCCGTCGCCAACAATGTCGCTCTCGCTGCTGGCGCGAACCTCAACGTGCTGGGCAGCCACGCACTGACCCTGGCCGGCGCGCTCTCCGGCGCCGGCAGCCTGACCAAGAACGGCATCGAGACCCTGACGTTGAGTGGTCCGAACACCTATACCGGTGGCACGATCATCAACGCCGGAACGCTGGCGCTCGGCGCGGGTGGCAGTCTCGCCACCAGTGGCGCAGTGACGCTGGCCGGCGCGGGCGCCGGCTTCGACCTGTCCGCCGCTGGCGCGCAAACGATCGGCGCCTTGTCCGGCGTCGCTGGCAGCACGATCGCCCTCGGCGGCAATACCTTGAACTTCGGCACCGCCGCGAATACGACCTTCGACGGCACCATCAGCGGTAATGGCGCCCTCGTGAAAGCAGGGGCCGGCGTACTGACGCTGGGTGGCGCAAGCACGTTCAGTGGTGGCCTGACGGTGAACGCAGGTGGCCTGATCGTCGGCAACAACACCGCGCTCGGCACGGGCACCCTGACGGTCGGCGGCGCGACGACGCTCGATGCGAGCGGCCTGGTGACCCTTACCAACCAGATCACGCTCAACGCGGGTCTCACCGTCCTCGGTAGCAACGCGCTGACCCTCAACGGCAACATCGTCGGTACCGGTGGACTCACCAAGGACGGCCTGGCAACGCTGACCTTGAATGGTCCAAACACGTTCACCGGCGGCACGAACATCAACGCCGGCACCCTCGCGCTCGGCGCGGGCGGCAGCCTGGCCAGCAGTGGCATCGTGAACCTCGCCACGGGTGCCACGTTCGATCTCTCGGCAGGCAACGGCACGCAGACGTTCGGCACGCTGACTGGCGGAGGCACCGTCAATCTCGGCGCGAACACGATCAGCATCGGCGATGCGACCAACGGCATCTTCAGCGGATCGATCGCCGGCACGGGTGGGGTGATCAAGGAAGGCACCGGCACGGAGACACTCACCGGAACCAACACGTATACCGGTGGCACGCTGATCAATGCCGGCACGCTGGCGATCGGTGCGGGAGGCAGCCTTGCCGCCACCGGTGCGGTGAACCTCGCGGCGTCCGGAACGAGCTTCGACATCTCCGCGGCGGGCAACCAGTCGATCGGCGTGTTGAACGGCGTGGCCGGCAGCACGGTGACGCTCGGTGGTAACACGCTGACGCTCGGTGGCATCGGTAACGGCGCTTACGACGGCGTGATCGCCGGCACCGGCGGCCTGGTGAAGAACGGCCTCGGCGTGCAGGAGCTCGGCGGCGCCAACACCTTCAGCGGTGGCGTCACATTGAATGCCGGCGGGCTGTTGCTCGGCAACAACGGCGCGCTCGGCACGGGCGGGCTGACGGTCAACGGCGACGCCTCGCTGGACACCAATGCAGCACTCACCCTCGGCAACACCATCGCACTGACCAGCGGCAACCTCGACCTGCTCGGCAGCAACGCGTTGACGCTCGGTGGCACGATCTCGGGCGCGGGTGGTTTGATCAAGAATGGTACGTCGACCGTCACGCTGACCGGCGCGAATACCTACACCGGCGGCAGCACGATCAACGAAGGCACGTTGGCGATCGGTGCGGGCGGCAGTCTCGCCGCGACCGGGGCAGTGAACTTCACCGGCACCGGTACCCTGGATATCTCGGCGGGCGGCAACCAGAGCATCGGTTCGCTCGGTGGCGTCGCGGGCAGCGCGGTCGCGCTCGGTGGCAACACGCTCACCTTGGGCGGTGCGACCGACAGCACGTTCAACGGAAGCATCAGTGGTAGCGGCGGACTGGTGAAGAACGGCGCCGGTGTGCAGACGCTGGGTGGCGCGAGCAGCTTCAGCGGCGGTGTCGCGTTGAATGCCGGGGGCCTGATCGTTGGCAACAATGCGGCGCTCGGCACGGGCGCGTTGACTGTCGGCGGTGCGTCGACGCTCGATTCTTCCAGTGCCACTACGCTAGCCAACGATGTCGTACTCAACGCCGGCCTGACCGTGCTGGGCACGAACGACCTGACCCTCAACGGCGACCTCTCGGGCACCGGCAGCCTGACCAAGGATGGCCTCGCCACGCTCACCTTGAACGGTGCGAACACGTACACCGGCGGCACCTACATCAACGCAGGCACGCTGGCGCTCGGTGCAGGCGCGAGCCTCTACGCCAGCGGTGTCGTGAACCTCGCCTCGGGTGCGACCTTCGACCTCTCGGCCGGAAATGGCACGCAGGCGTTCGGCACGCTGATCGGCAGCGGCATGGTCAACCTCGGCAACAACAACCTGATCGTGGGCGGCCCGACCGACGGCACCTTCAGTGGCGGCATCGCCGGCACGGGTGGCCTGATCAAGGAAGGGACGGGTACGGAGACGCTCACCGGCACGAACACGTATACCGGCGGCACGACGATCAACGCCGGCACGCTGGCGATCGGCGCGGGCGGCAGTCTTGCCGCCACGACGGCGGTGACCCTCACGGCGGCAGGCACGGCGTTCGACATCTCGACCGGTGGTAACCAGTCGATCGGCGCACTCAATGGCGTCGCCGGCAGCACGGTGTCCCTGGGTGCCAATGCACTGACGCTGGGCGGTGTCGGCAATGCCAACTTCGATGGCGTCCTCACCGGCGCGGGCGGAAGCCTCGTGAAGAACGGTGCCGGCACGCAGACGCTCGGTGGTGCGAACACGTTCACTGGAGGCGTCACGCTCAACGACGGCGGTCTCGTCGTCGGCAACAATGATTCGCTGGGCACCGGCGCATTGACTGTCGCTGGCGCGACGTCGCTGGATGCGAACGCGGCCGTGACGCTGGCGAATACGGTGGCACTCAACGCCGGCCTGACCGTGCAGGGCAGCAACGACCTCACGCTCGGTGGTGCGATCGCCGGCGCCGGCAGCCTGACCAAGGACGGCGCCGCGACGCTGACGCTCACCAACGCCGATACGTATACGGGTGGCACGATCATCAACGCCGGTACGCTGGCCATCGGTGCCGGTGGAAGCCTGGCATCGACGGGCGCGGTAAACCTGGCTGGCACCGGCACGTTCGATCTCTCGGCGGGCGGCAACCAGGCCATCGGTACGCTCGCCGGCGTTGCCGGCAGCACGGTCGCGCTCGGCGGAAACACACTTACCCTGGGCGCAGCAGCCGATACGACGTTTGACGGCAGCATCGTCGGCACCGGCGGGCTCGTGAAGAACGGCGCCGGCACGCTTGGCCTCGGCGGCGCGAGTAGCTTCAGCGGTGGCGTGACCTTGAATGCCGGTGGGCTCAGCGTCGGCAACGATGCGGCACTCGGCACGGGCGCACTCACCGTGGGTGGCGCCGCGTCACTCGATGCGACGGCGGCAACCACGCTGGCCAACGACGTCGCACTCAACGCGACGCTGACCCTTCCGGGTAGCAACGACCTCACGCTCGACGGCGCCATCTCGGGCACCGGTGGTCTGATCAAGCACGGCGCCGTGAGACTGGCCTTGAACGGCAACAACACCTTCAGCGGCGGCACGACCGTCGACGGTGGAACGTTGGTCGTCGGTAGCGATACGGCGCTCGGTACCGGTGGCCTCGCCATCGATGGCGCCACCCTGGAAGCCGGTGCCGCGGTGACGCTCGGCAACGACGTCACGGTCGGCGGCAACGGCGTGACCGTGCAAGGTCCTGAGAACCTCACCTTGAACGGTAGCCTCAGTGGCAGCGGTGGCCTCGACAAGGAAGGCACGGGCGCCTTGAACCTCGGCGGATCGCTCGCAGGCTTCAGCGGTGACCTGACGGTCAACGGCGGCATCCTCAATGCCAGCAACCCGTACACCGGCGGGATCTCGGTCGGCGCGAGCGGCACGCTCAACCTCGGCGGCAGCGGCAACGCGGTGACGGTGGCCGGGCCGATCGCCGGTACAGTGAACCTCGGCGGCGGCAGCAACCTGACTCTGGGTTACGGTGACCTCCCGGAAGTGACCGGCACGGTCAACGGCACGGCGCCGGGCTCGACGCTGAACATCACCGGCAATGGCGAAGCCAGTCTGCCGGGTGGTTCGTTCAACAACATCAGCAACCTCAACGTCGGCGCAGGCACGTTGTCGGTGGATAGCGGCACGTCCGTCACGTTCGCCGGGGGCACCACCATCGGTGGCACGCTGGTGGTGAACGGCAACCTGGGCGGACCGGCCACGATCAATCCGGGCGGCGGCCTGGTCGGCGGCGGCACGATCACCGGACCGGTGACGGTGGATGGCACGGTGGCGCCGAGTGGCATCGATGGCGCGTCGGGTGCCGCCGCGGGCAGCGGCACGGCGGGCACGGTGCTGACCGTGGGCGGGCTCACGCTCGGCGCCGGTTCGACCACGCACATCCGCACCACGACGGGCGGCGTCAGCGACAGCATCAACGTCAACGGTCCCGCCGCCGTCGATGGCCAACTGGTCGTCGCCCCCGCAGGCGGATCGTACGGGCCGAGCACCACGTACACCATCATCAATGCCAGCGGTGGCATCACCGGCACCTACGCCAGCGTGACCAAGAACGCCCTGCCGTTCCTGGATGTGGGTGTGACAAAGCAGGGCAACCAGTTGCTCCTCACGCTGAGCCAGGCCGGTCTGGGAGAAGGGACTGGCGGGACGCCGTTTGATCAGTTCCCGGGCCTCAACGGCAACCAGCAACATATGGCCGCGGCCCTGCAACACGTTGCGATCTCGGGCGGCGATCCCCTGCCGACCTTGCTCGGCTACGTACGCGGCCTGCGCGCCGACCAGGTGGTCCAGGCCTTCGATTCGCTCACCGGCGAAACCTATGCCTCCGCCACCAACGCCGAACTCAGTGGCCAGAGCCAGTACCAGGACTCGCTGTTCTACCGGCTCAAGTTGCAGCGCGATACCGGCGAACAGGGCTCCGCCGTCTGGGCCGAGCCGTATACCTCGAGCACCAACTTCGACGGCAGCGCCGAAGTGGCCCATACCGATTACCGCATCCACGGCGTGATCATCGGCGCCGACGCGCCGCTGACGCCCGACCTGCGCCTGGGTGTGCAYGCCAACGTCGCCAACTCGCGCACCGAGGTGGATCGCCGCGGCGACTACACCGATGTGGACCAGGCGTCGATCGGCCTGCACGCGCTCTACTTCAACCAGCGGCAGTGGTGGGCGGAAGGTCTGGCCTCGTATGGCTGGCAGAACGCGGACAGCAATCGCCGCATTGTCGTCGGATCGTACGATCCGCAGGCTACCGGCCACTACAACGGCAAGACGACCAACGCGGCGCTGGAAGGTGGTTACCGCTTCGAGGTTGGCAAGGCCATGCACCTGGAGCCCTTCGTCGGCGCGTATTACACGAAGGTCAAGTACGACGCCTTCACCGAGAAGAACGCGGGCGATGCCGACCTTCGTGTGAGCCGCAATGAGGCCAGCAGCCTGCAATACGGCGTGGGCGCGCGACTGGTCGGCGACGTCGACCTCGGTGTGGAAGGCACTCGTCTGCATCCCATCGTGATGGTCCGCTACCTGCACAACACGAAGAACGATCCGGTGACGGTGAACAATGCCTTCGCCGGTGCGCCGTCGGACAGCTTCGTGGTGGAAGGCTCGCGACCGGTCCGGAACCATTGGCAGGCTGGCGTCGGCGTGAGTTTCGACATCACGCCGAAGGCGAGCACCTTCGTGTACTACAACGCGGATGTCGCGTCGCACAGCACGAGCAACGCGGTGAACCTGGGGGTTCGCTGGAACTTCTGATCCAGCAGCAACGCCTGGATCTTGGGAACGCCTGCATTGGCAGGCGGTTGTAGGAGCCGATTCATCGGCGATAGGGGTTGAGGCAACCTGGCTATCGCCGATGAATCGGCTCCTACAACGAGCGCGGGCCCCGCGGTAGAGCAGGTGGTTTAGCGGACCGACTTGAACGCGGCGCGCAGTTCTTCCGCAAACAGCTGCGGCTGTTCCCAGGCGGCGAAGTGACCGCCCTTGCTCACCTGGTGGTAGTAGAAGAGGCTCGGATACGCGGCCTTGCTCCAGCTTTCCGGTGCCTTGTAGATCTCGTGCGGGAACACCGTGATGGCGACCGGCACCTTGATCTCGTTGGTACGCTGGGTGACGGCGCTGAAGTTATTGTTGTTGTTCTCCCAGTAAAACCGTGACGAGGACGCACCGGTGTTGGTCAGCCAGTACAGTGTGATGTCGTTGAGCATCTCGTCGCGCGAGAGCACGTTCTCGGGGATACCGTTGCTGTCGCTCCACTGGCCGAACTTTTCGTACATCCAGGCGGCCAGGCCCGAGGGCGAATCCGAAAGCGAATAGCCGATGGTTTGCGGACGCGTCACCATCATGGCGCCGTAAGCGGCATTGCGGCCGAAGAAGGTGCTCAGCGACTGATAGGCCTCCTTCTCGTCCGGCTTGAGTTCGGCTGGCGCCGGGTCACCTGCGTTGATGCCCTTGACGAGATTGCCCGGAATCGTGGCCGGCATGTTCAGGTGGATGGCGAGAAGACCCTTCGGTGCCTGGCGTGCCAGCGCGTCGGAAATCACCGAACCATGGTCGCCGCCCTGTGACACGTAGTGCTTGTAGCCAAGGCGCTTCATCAGGACATCCCAGGCACGCGCGGTGCGCTCGGGATTCCAACCCAGTTCCGTCGGCTTGCCGGAGAAGCCGTAACCAGGAATGGAAGGAATGACGACGTCGAACGCGTCTTCCGCACGACCGCCGTAGGCGACCGGGTCGGTCAGTGGACCGATGGTCTTGAGGAACTCGAAGGTCGAACCAGGCCAGCCATGCGTGAGGATGACGGGCAGGCCATGCGGGTTTTTCGAGCGCACGTGGATGAACTGGATATCGACGCCGTCGATGTTGGTGACGAACTCAGGCAGCGCATTGAGCTGTGCCTCGGCCTTGCGCCAGTCGTAGTCGGTACCCCAGTACTTGACCAGTGCCTGCACGCGGGCGAGCTGCACACCCTGCGATTCGTCCTTCACCACTTCCTTGTCCGGCCAGCGGGTTTCCGCGATGCGACGGCGAAGATCGTCGATTTGTTCCTGCGGCACGTGGACATGGAAGGGACGGATGCTCTCGTCGACCTTCGTCGTGCCGGTAGCGGTGGCCACTGCCTCGAAGGCGTGGGCGGGCTGTGCGTAAACCGAGGGCGCGAGCATCGCAAATCCCACGGCGATGGCGAGGGTGCGCTTAGCGAATGCGGATGACATCATCGTTCTCCTGTTGGCTTCCATAGATAGAGGGAGCAACGACAGGCATGTTTGCCGCTGCGTGTTGACAGTCTATGGAGCGCACCGGACGTCCCTCGTGTCCGGAACAGCAGGGTTTTGCATCACTACGTATCCCCGCCAGCGCCGTATACAAAACGCTACAAACGGCCGGGAACCTCGGTCAGCGACTAAAGCACTACTTGTGCAAAGGACGCCTAAGCAGGCAATCTGGCCCGAGGGCACCCATGCACGGATCCTGGGTAGGTCAACGCACCAGGCTCGGGGGTCCAAGGCATGACGATGTCGGCGCGTGCGCCACGATGGCTCGGCGCCTTCGCCGGGCTGCTGCTTGCCGGCACGGCCGGCGCCTCTCCACCCGTTTCGCTAGGCAGCTACCAGCACACGGCCTTCCAGAAACAGGACGGCGCGCCCGGCGATCTCGCCAGCATCGCGCAGACGGCCGATGGCTTCCTCTGGATGACCGGCACCAAGGGCGTGACCCGCTTCGATGGCGTCACGTTCCAGGCCTTCAGGCCCGCCCCGGGCGAGGCTTTCCGTGCGGCGCAACTCAATAGCGTCTTCCCGGCAGAAGGTGGCGGCCTCTGGATCGCCAACTCCGATAGCGGACCGACGCTGCTGAAGGATGGCCACCTGTCGCATTTCGACGAGCCGAAAGGCGTCGTCGCGTCGATCAACGCGTTCTTTGCGGACCCCGAGGGCGGCGTCTGGGCGGTCTCGCCCAAGGGGCTGATCCGCTTCAGGGCCGGCGCCTGGGAAATGGTCGAGCCCAACACGCCGGAGCGGTCGACTAGCCGTGCCATCTTCGACCGGAGCGGCGCCTTGTGGATCGTGGGGGGCGGAAAAGTCGCGGTCCGGCCCCACGGTGCGCCGGCCTTCCTCGATGTTTCCGGTGGACCCGACAAGCCACGATACATTTTCATCGGCGAGTCCGGCCGGCTCTACATCACGACGCGACTGGCCGTGACCATCTACCGGGTCGAGGGGACGAGGCTGATCGAGACCGCGGCGCCGCTCCCTATTCCCGTCAGCGCGTTGCGCGAAGACGGCGAGGGCGCGGTATGGATCACCAGCACGACGCGAGCAGTCGCCTTTCTCTCACCGGAAGCCCTTCGCCGTGCCGAGGCCACGCATGCCGAGCCGGTCTCCGAGTTCATGGACCGTGCGGACGGCCTGACCGGCAGCTATGCGTGGCCGATGATCCGGGACCGCGAGGGCAATCTCTGGGTGGGGACGCAGAATGGCCTGGACCGGTTCCGGCGATCGGCTTTCACGACGGTGAAGCTGCCCGATGGCATCCACGAGGTATCGGCGTCGGTGGATGCCGAAGGTACGGTGTGGGTCGGTAGTGAAACCCATCCCCTGCTGCAGCTCGTCCCGCCGGCGTCATGGCGGGAGACTGAGATTCCCCGCCTCACCATGGCGACGTTCTTCGATGCACGACGCGATACGATCTGGGCGGCGGCGGTGGACACGTTATGGTCCATTTCCAAAGGCACGCCGACGCGCGCCACCGCCGTGCGCGACGACGCGGTACACGCAGCGAACAACTGTGTCGCCAGCGACAGCAAGGGCCGGGTCTACGTCTGCACGAACCGGTCGGAACACAACCTGCTCGTATGGGATGGCGTCGGCTGGAGCGATGCGTCGCCCGTGAACCTGCGACCGAAAGTCCTCGCCGTCGACGACGACGACAACCTCTGGGTGGGAGGGGCGGCCGAACCTCGCCTGACACGCATCGCGCAAGGCGTGGCGACGACGTTCGGCAAGCCACAAGGCCTGCAGGAGGGTGTGATCAGGGCCATGTTCGCCGAGCCCGGCGGCCTCTGGATCGGCGGCGACAATGGCATCCAGCACTTCGACGGCAAGCGCTTCACGTCGATCGGGGCCTTGGACGACGAGGCCTTCCAGACGGCCACTGGCCTGGTCAAGGATGCGGAGGGCAACCTCTGGATCCAGACACTCGACGGCGTGCGTGACGTGGCGGCGGACGATCTGGCCAGGGCCCTGGTCGCGCCCGCCACCTTCGTCCCTTACCGTGCCTTCGATGCGACGGATGGCTTGCCGGGCGCTCCCGATCCGGACCGCACCTTGCCAACGTTGCGCCGGAGTAACGACGGCCTCCTCTGGGCGCAGACGGCGTCGGGGCTTGCCTGGCTCGATCCGAAGCGTATCCCGGAAAACTACGTCGCACCGGTGGCGTACGTGGAGGACGTCACCAGCGGCGACACGACGTACCCGCTCGAGCAGGGACGGGTGACGCTGTCGGCGGCCATGCGCAGCTTCCGGGTGGCGTACACCTCGCCCATGTTGAGCCGCCCGGAGCGTGCCCATTTTCGCTATCGGCTGGTCGGCTACAACGACGCCTGGCAGGATGGCGGCACGCGGCGCGAAGCGGTTTTCACCAATGTGCCGCCGGGTGACTATCGCTTCGAAGTCAGCGCCATCAACGAGAACGGTGTGGCCAGCGCGGCGACGGCCATGGCCCGGATCGTCAGGCGACCCGCCTATTACGAAACGTGGTGGTTCCGTGCACTCGGTGTCCTGCCATTGGTGTTGGCTCTCTGGTTGGCTTACGAGCTGCGTACGCGCGCCCTGACCCGCGGCCTTCGCATCCGCGCCGAGGAACGCGAAGCCGTCGCACGCGATATCCACGACACCCTGCTGCAGCGCTTCCAGGGACTCATGCTCACGTTGCAGGCGTGGGCCATCGACGAGAGCATTCCGCGCGATCGTCGTGCGGACATGCGTGAGATGTCGGAGCAGACCCGCGATGCACTGCTCGAAGGGCGTGAGCGCATCCTGCTGCTCCGTCGCACGGAAGATCACGGCCTGGCGCTATACGATCAGATGGCAGCGGAAGGCCGTCGCCTGCAGGCCACGCACGGCATGATCTTTTCGCTCGAGGTGAACGGCACGCCGCGACCGCTGGCCAAGGCGTGCGAGAGCGAACTTCGCGACATCGCGTTCGAAGCCTTGCGTAACGCGTTTGCGCACTCGCATGGCGAGACCGTCGCCCTCGTGCTCGGCTATGCGGAAGATGCCTTGTGGCTGGTGATCACGGACGACGGCGCCGGCTTCGATGAATCGCTCATGGCGAAGGCACGCGAAAGCGGCCACTTCGGGCTGGTCGGATTGCGTGAGCGGGTGTCGCGACTTGCCGGCACGCTCAACGTGGAATCGTCGCCCGGTGAAGGCACCGAGATTCACATCAAGCTGCCAGGCCATACGGCTTACGCAGGGTATCGCCGCCGCTGGTGGTCGATCCGCCGGTAAGCCCGGACCGGGCGCTACGAGTCGAGGAAGCCCCGCTGCACCGCGATCATCACGGCATGGGTCCGGTCCAGCGCGCCGAGCTTGGCCATGATGCTGCGCATCCGCGACTTGACGGTGTCTTCGGAGACGAACAGCGCTTCGGCGATCGCCTTGTTGCTCTGGCCGGCGGCGGCAAGCCGCAGCACGCTGGTTTCTCGCGAGGTGAGGTTGTCCGAGCCCGCATGCCGGGCGATTTCGTGGGCGACTTCGGAAGCGACCACGTGCCGACCCGCCACCGAGGCGCGGATCGCCTTGATGATTTCCTCGAGCGTGGCGGACTTCAGCAGATAGGACGTCGCGCCCAGGGTCAGTGCGCGCATGACGCGCGCGTCGCCGGGATAACTGGTCAGCACGATGAGGGTCGCCTTGGGGAATTCACCGCGGATGGCCGCGATGGCTTCCAAGCCGTCCACATGGGGCATCTGCAGGTCGAGCAGGGCGACGGTGGGCTGGAGGCTCCGGTACAGCGAAATCGCTTCCGCGCCGTCCGCTCCTTCGCCGACGAGCTCCATGTCGGCCTCCTGGCTGATCGCGGCGCGCAGGCCACGCCRCATGATCGGGTGGTCGTCGGTGATCAGTACCCGGATCTTTTCAGACGGATCGATGGGTTCGGTCACGTGGAATCTCCCTGTTCACGTCCCATCTTGCGAAGAGCGACGGCTGCGTTCAATACCCAAATGGATGATTCTTGCTATAGACCCGACCGACGACGACACGAAAGAGTGAATGCCGATCCCACGAACGGATGGCCGGCTCGCCTCGAATGAGGATGCCTTTTGCCTGATGTGCGCCCTAGTCTGGGGGTGTCGGCGTGAAACAGGGGACGCCTGACGCCAATGACCCAAGGGGCGCGGTCCATGACCTCCAGACTTGCTTCGATCGAGGATGCTCTTTCCTCCTTGCTGCTACGAACCGTCGAGCGCAAGCCCGCTGACGACGCCGTATTCGAGCACGTCACGATGGCCCTGCACGCGTTCAGGCGGACGTCCTCGACGGAACCGGCGGCGCTGCCCCGTAGCAGTCGTGGCGGGCTCGCCTCGTGGCAGTTACGCATGGCTTGCGACAGGCTGGACGTCGAGGCTGACCTTGGTGCGGCCATTCACGGCGCAGCTGCTGCCTGCCATCTGTCGCGCAGCCACTTCTCGCGCGCCTTCAAGGCGAGCACGGGCCTGTCGCCCACGCACTGGCGGATGGAGCAGCGCGTACGACGCGCGCAGACCTTGCTCGCCCACCCCGACAGGACACTGGTGGATATCGCCGCCGAATGCGGCTTCGCCGACCAGAGTCACTTCACCAACGTCTTTTCGCGGTTCCGTCGGCAGAGCCCGGGTGCCTGGCGACGCGATGCCGCCAGGCGTTCAGCAAAGGCCTAGCGCTTGCCGTCGCGTTCGAAGACCAGGCCTGCCGCCTGAAGGTCGCCCCTCATCAGCACGTTGACCCCGTGCTCCATCCAGTACGCACCGCTCGCGACCTCCGGTGTACCCGGTGCGACCGTGCCGTGGATGCTGCGGAACCGGTAGCGCGCGGCGGGATCCAGGCCGCGCAAGCGCAATGTCGGGAACGGACGCGCTTCCTCGCCCTGCCGCTGGAAGGCGAACAACACGGCCTGGCTGCCGTCACCGGCCACCGATTCCGTCGCCGACCACGGGGCGCGGTCCTGCGGGGATAGCAGTCGATACAGGTCGCCCTTCTGCACGGTGCCGCGGATGGCCTTGTACTCCGTGATGTAGTGACGTGCCGTTGCATCATCGGCCGCGGTCCACTCGAGCAGGTTCGCGCCGATACCCAGTCCGCCCTGCATCGACGAGAGGAAGCGGAAGTCGAGCGAACTGGTGCGGTTATTCACCCAGTTCGGCGAACCGGTCACCCAGGCCATCATGGTCGCCGGCGCGTAGGCCTGGCTGAAGCCGTCCTGGATCGAGAGACGGTCGGATGGATCGGTGTTGTCCGACGGCCACACTTCGTCGGTGAGCGACATGATGCCGAGGTCAACGCGCGCACCGCCGCCCGAGCACGATTCGATCTCGACCTTCGGGTGCCGCTTACGTAGCTCGCGAATGATGTCGTAAAGGTTGTTGACGTAGGCGACGTAAACCTTCTGCTGTTCGTCGGGCGACATCTGCGGCCAGCCCGGCTCGGACCAGTTGCGGTTGTAATCCCATTTCAGGAACTGGATGTCGTTGTCCTTGAGCAGGCCGTCCAACACCTCGAGCACGTGCGCCTTGACGTCTTCGCGGGCCAGGTTGAGCACCATCTGGTGGCGGCCCTCGCTGCGGTCGCGTCCGGGGAAGTTGAGCACCCAATCCGGATGCGCCCGATAGAGGTCGCTGTCCGCGTTGATCATCTCCGGTTCCACCCACAGGCCGAAGCTCATGCCCAGCCCGTGCACCTTGTCGATGAGGGGCTTCAAGCCGTTGGGGAACTTGTTGCGGTTGACCACCCAATCGCCCAGACCGGCACGGTCGGTGTTGCGTGCGCCGAACCAGCCGTCATCCATGACGAAGCGCTCCACGCCGAGCGCGGCCGCCTTCTCGGCGAGGCGGACCTGGCCGGGTTCGTCGACCTTGAACTCCGTGGCTTCCCAGGAGTTGTAGAGGACGGGCCTCAGCGGGGTCTTCGATCCTTCCGGCAGGATGCGATCGCGTTCGAAGCGATGCAGCAGGCGGGAGGCCTCGCCCATGCCGTCGCGCGTGTAGCCGGCGTAGAACACCGGCGTATCGAGCGCCTGGCCCGGCGACAGCTTGTAACCGAAATCGAAGGGGTTATAGCCACCGACCACACGCACTTGGCCGAGAATATCCTCGTCCACGCGGATGCTCCACGAGCCGCTCCAGGCGAGGGCGCCAAACCAGACGTCGCCGTGCGTCTCGCTCCACGCGTTGCCGCGCCCGATGGCGAACCACGGATTGTTTTCGTCACCCGTGCTGCCGCGATGGCTCTCGAGCACGGTGGCACCCGGGGTGATGGCACGCGTCTGCAGGTGCCATTCGCCGGCCCAGGTACCGGTGAGGTAGCGAAGCGAATAGTCGCTGCCGCGAGGCAGGTTCCAGGCTGCCGAGGCGGCGCTGTCGATCACGAGTGCCTGCTTGCCGGTGTTCTCGATGTGCGCGGAGCGGCCGATGATGCCGGTGGCGGTATCGGCCGTGTATCGAAGGCTGACGGCGACGCCCGCCTGCGCATCACGCAGGAGGATGGAAAGACCACCGTTCTCGATCGTGTAGCTGTCGTAGCGCAGCACCAGGTCGCGGTTGCCGTCGGCGAGGCGAATCTTCAACGCGGGCGTGGCCGTCATGGCGCCGCCCCAGCCGGCGTATTCCTGCGGTGACAGGCTGCCGGCGGGATCGAACGACGAACGCTCCGGTGCCGGTGCCGCGGGGCCGAGCGGATCGGTCGCGGCAAGTCGGGCCCCCCAGTACAGCGTCTGCAGCTTGCCCTCGGGGTCGACGCCCATGGCATAGGTCACGCCACCGGCGTCGAGCCGGAACACGCGATGCGATGCGTCGTACGTGGGCGAGGTGTTCGCGCCGGATGGCGCCTTCGTTGCCGCGAGGGCGGGTACAAGGGCGAGACTGCCCGCGGCGAGCATGGCGAACCGGACGATCCTGGCGTGACGCATCAAGTGTTCCACCTTGTGATTTATGGGTGCCGCCCCTCTTCGACGGCCTCGGCGCGGAACGCGAAGACGCGTTCCAGCGATGCACCGGGGCCGAGCAGGGTCATGCCGTTTGCCACCGGCCCCCCCGGAAGATGCACGGCATTGATCGGATGGTCCACCGGTTCGAAGCAGAAAAAGTCTTCGTCCGCCGGTGTGTAAAGGACATAGCCATCCACGTCGGCCTCGACATGCAGGCGCAGCGCGTGGTCGGGCCATTCGATGATGGCCTTGCCGGACCATCCGGTGAACGCGTGGTTGACGCCCTGGGGTGGCAAGGGGAGGCGGGTCGAGAAGTCCCACGGGCCCGGCACAGGGCCGTGGTGGCTGGGAAGCGGACCGTGGCCGTCGTTAAGCCAGACGCCCGTCGCCGGTGCGAGCAATCTCGCGCCGCCGTGCAGCGGAAAGAACGGATGCAGGCCCAGGCCGAACGGCAGCGCGGCATCGCCGGTGTTGGTTACACCCAGGCGTACCTTCAGGGCGTCGCCTTCCAGCTGATAGTGAAGAGTGGCGTGATACGAGTAGGCATCGTGGGCTGCCTCGATAAGCTCGAGGTGCGCTGCGTCCGCGTCATGCTCACGTACCGTCCACCGTCGCTGCCAGCCGCTGCCGTGGATCGGGTAGGCATCGTCATCGCGATTGAGCGGCAGCGAGACCCGTCGTTCCCCTATGAAAAAGCCGCCGTGGGCAATCCGATTGCTCCACGGCAGGAGGGGGTAACAGGCAAGGCGGTTGGGTTCATAGCGACCTGGGGATCGCTCGGGCTCGCCGAGGCAGGGCCGCATGAGCGGCACTTCCTCGAGGCCACCGAGCCAGTCGAAGCGTGCGATGCCACCGCCTACCGACGGTAGCAGGCACACGCTCAACCGGTCGTTGCACAGCTGGATCACAGCGAGGCGCGCACACCGAGGAAGAAGGTACGGCCATTGGCCTCGGCGTAGCTCTGGCGATCGTCGTACACCTGGTACTGGTAAATGTTCTCGTTGGTCAGGTTGGTCGCATCCACGAACAGCGAGACATGCTCGTTGAGCTTGTAGCTCGCGCTCAGATCCAGCTGGCCGTAATCCTTCACCGAGGTCGGCTGGCTCTGGTTTCCGGCGATCGAAGCGAGGTACTTGGCGCGCCAGTTGTATGCCACGCGAGCCTCCGCCGGACCCTTCTGGTAGTACAGGCTCGCATTGTACGAATTGCCGATGCCCGGCACCGCGAACTTGCCCGCATTCGCCAGCTTGTCCTGGCTGATGGATGCGTCGCTGGTGACATAGGTGTAGTTCGTCGCCACGCCCAGGCCGTCGAACGGGGCAGGGAGCTTGGTGAACTGGTAGTTGAAGGTGAACTCCGCGCCCTTGATCGTTGCCTCGTTGAGGTTCACCGGCTCGGTCAGCTGGAAAGGGAAGCCAAGCAGGGTCGTCTCGGTGGTGATCAGGGTGCTGAAATTGCTGACCTGCTTGCGGAACAGGTTCAAGGCCGTGTAGCTGGTCTCATTGAAGTACCACTCGATACCCGCATCGTAGTTCTTGGACAGATACGGCTTGAGCTGCGTGTTGCCGCGCGTCACCGTCTGGTCCTGCGGGCGGAAGCTGTACGACGCCGAGGCGGCCAGGTTGCTCAGGTCGGGACGGGTCAGCGTCTTCGACGCCGCGGCGCGGAACACCACGTTATCGAGCAGGTTGAGCTTGAAGTTCATCGACGGCAGCCACTCGTGGTAGTTGCCGTTCTGCGCGATCGGACTCAGCGTGCCGTAGGTCGGAATCGCATTCGTCGGATCGTTGGGGTTCACGGCAATGCCGATGATCGGCACCGAGTAGGCGTACGAGGTCGTGTTCGTCTTCGTGTAGCGCATGCCCACATTGAGCGTCCAGGGCATGCTGCCATCGCCCTCGAGGGTGGCCATGCCGTAGGCCGAACTGATCCGTTCCTTGATCTGGCTATAGGTGTTCGGGTCCGGGACCGCCGTGAAGCCGCCGCCATTGGCATCGAGCTGTGCTTTGAAGGCATCGGCGTTGGGCAGCTGGTTGTACGCCGCGGGCGTCGCCAGGTACGCGAACAGCTTCTTCACGTCGTAGGTGACCCAGTCGCGAGGAAAGCCCGGCGATGCGCCGTCGACGAGATTGCCGGCGTGGAAGATGTGCGCATTCACCGCATCGGCCGGTACATCCACCACGTAGCCGCAGTACTCGGCGCAGCCGAAGCTGTTCGGTGTGTTGTACGTGACCTCGGTTTTCTTGCGGTTGGAGTTGGAAATGCCGAAGTCGATGCGCGACAGCGTGCCGTCCAGGAAGCTCTTGCCGAAGTGAAGCTGGTTCTCGAGAATCTTGTCGCTGACGTTCGGGCTCTGCGTGCCCTGGTTGGTCACGTGGGCGTGCAGGGTGTTCACGTCGGTGCTCGGCAGCAGGCCGGTGTAGCTGCCAAGGTGGTCGTCGCCGTTGTTTGTCCATGTCGGATTCACGCCGACATTGCGCGTGCCGAGCACGACGAAGTAACCATCCTGTGACTGCTTGTTCCACGCCCCCGAGGCGGCGCTGTCCAGGTCCAGCTCCATGGACGGATCGATCTGCCAGGTGATGTGACTGCCGAACTGCGTATTGAAGGCATCACGCGGATTGGCCTGCTCGGCGTAGTCGTTCGACATGCCGCCCGACTTGTCCATCACGAAGTTCTGCGCGGTGCCGTTCGCGCCCGGGGTGATGCTCTGGATGATGCCGGTATTGGTGTAGGAACCGAACGCGTTGTACGTCGAGTCCACCTTGTATTCGGAGAACAGGCCGTCCAGCTTCACGGTCACGTCGTCCAGCGGCTTCCAGTCGATGGCGCCATTGAAGGAGGTGCGCGTGCGGGTCTCGTTGATCACCTGGCCCTGCAGGGTCTGCGGTAGCGAGACATTGGTGTACGACGGATTGATCCGCGAGAAATCCTGGTTCTGCAGCCAGCCCAGGGTATCGATGGACTGCTCGATGTGGTCGCGCTTGTAGTAGACGGCGGAAGCCAGCCAGCCGAAGGTGTGGTCGGCATTGGTGTTGCCGATGACACCGGACACCTTGGGCGTGGTCTTGTCGGCCAGGCCACCCTTGATACTGTCGTTGACGCCGGCCGCACTGCCCGAGGCGTGCCAGCCGTTGAAGTCGAACGGACGCGCCGTGATGATGTTGACCGTGCCGCCGATACCGCCTTCTTCGAGATCGGGCGTACTGGTCTTCTGCACGACAGCCTGCTGGATCACTTCGGACGGAAGGACGTCGAAGTCGAACGCGCGATCGGTGGCCGCGGTAGGCATCGTGCGGCCGTTGAGCAGCACGTTGACGAAGTCGGGACCGAAGCCGCGCACGGTGATCTGGTTCGACTCGCCGCCGCTACGATTGACCGAGACGCCGGGCACGCGCTGGAGCGCATCGGCGACGTTCTGGTCGGGGAACTTGCCGGCCTCTTCCGCCGACACCGAGTCCACGGTGTTCACCGCATCGCGTTTGGTCGACTGGGAAAGGAACAACGACTGCAGCTGCCCGGTCACGGAGACGCCGTTGAGGTCGGTGACGGCCTTCCCATCCGGTGTTCGCTGGGTATCCTGGGTCGTGGCAGCGGGTGCGTCCTGCGCGTGGACCGGCATGAAACCGCCGATGAAACAGATGCCGAGCATGCCCGCCAGTGCGTTGCGCACCGACAGCGCGAGTACCTTCCGCTGCATTCCTTACTCCCCACAAATGGATGGATGTCGGCGCACGGTTCCCCGGGACGCAAGTTGCCTTGCTTCCGCTTCCGTAGTCACTCGCCGATCAAAATAGTCCCGTGGGTCAATTGTAGTATTTTATTATTATATGTCCGCAAGCTGCGGCGCAGCATTTGTTGCGCATCGTGCCCTGGAGGCCTTCTCGCAAGCGGCCTGGCGCTCAGCGGCGACCCTGGCCGAGGATATTGGCGCGGGACTCCGCCACCATGTCCAGCATGGCTTTCCTCGCCACTTCGGGCTGTCCCCGCCGAACCGCTTCATAGACCTTCTGGTGGCGTGGCAGGGCCGTCTTGAAGTTGGCCGCATTCCGCGCCGAGAGCAGGAAGAACGTTCCCAGCGCCGTCTCGATCACCGAGAACAGCGACACCATCAGCGAATTGTTGGTCGCATTAAGCAGCGTTTCGTGGAAGGCGAGGTCGGCCTTGGCCCAGGCGTCGAGGTCCTCCGACGCCGCCATTGCATCGTAAGCCGTCTTGAGTTCGATGATCTGTGCGTCCGTTCTCCGTCTGGCCGCCGCCGCGGCTGCGCCCGGCTCGATCAGCTCGCGCATTTCCACCAGCTGTTCGACGAAGCTGTCGGTCGGCATGGACGCGCACCGCCAGGCCAGCACCTCAGCGTCGAGCTGCTTCCAATGGATCGCTTCGCGGACACGGGCGCCGGTTCGCTGGCGCGACTCGATAAGGCCCTTGGCCACGAGCACCTTCATCGCTTCGCGCAGCGCCGTGCGGCTGACCTGCAACTGCTCGGCCAGCAGGTCCTCGCGAGGGAGGCCCTCGCCGGGAGCCAGTTGGCCGCTGACAATCAGCTGGCCCAGCTCATCGACGACCTGGTTGTGAAGGCTGCGCGAGCCTACGGGCTTCACCATGCGTTGCTCCTGTGACGATTCGCCCGAGGCATACATCGTACGGGTTGGGAGCGGCGAAAGAGAAGCGACACTTTGGTATCCTCATACCGAGGCTTCGACGTGCCCTTTCCTGTCCGTCGATGCCGCACTTCAGGAATGGCCATGATTGCCTGGACCGACCGTCGCGCTCTCGACCTGTTCGCCATCGAACATCCCCTCCTCCTTGCACCAATGGCAGGGTCGGGTGGTTCCGCACTCGCTATCGCGGTGGCGCAAGCCGGTGGACTGGGGTCCCTTCCCTGCGCATCCATTTCCCTGCAAACGATCGAGGCCGAGGTCCGGCTCTTTCGCTCGACCGTGCCGGGCTCACGGATCAACCTGAATTTCTTCGCGCACACGCCGGTCACGCCGACGACGGAAGACACGCAGCGCTGGCTCGCCCGGCTCGCGCCGTATTTCGCGGAGTTCGGCGTCGACGTGGCCACGCTTCCCGCCGCCGGTGGACGTGCTCCGTTCGATGCCCAGATGTGTTCGCTGGTGGAGTCGCTCCGTCCCGAAGTGGTGAGTTTTCACTTCGGTCTCCCGGCCGATGCCCTGCTGGATCGGGTCAAGGCCACCGGTGCGGTCGTCCTCGCTTCGGCCACCACCGTCTCCGAAGGTCGCTGGCTCGAGAACCGGGGCTGTGACGCCGTGATCGCCCAAGGCTACGAAGCCGGCGGTCACCGCGGTAACTTTCTTACCGACGACATGGCGACGCAGCCGGGCATCCTCGCGCTGGTTCCGCAGCTGGTGGATGCATTGAAAGTGCCCGTCATCGCCGCCGGTGGCATCGTCGACGGACGCGGCATGGCGGCGGCGCTTTGCCTCGGCGCGTCCGCGGTGCAGCTCGGGACGGCCTTCCTGCTTTCCGACGAAGCGACCAGCGTGGCTGCCCACCGCAACGCGTTGCGCACCGCACGTGACGACAATACCGCGGTCACCAACGTGCTCACCGGGCGTCCCGCACGGGGCGTGGTCAACCGCGTGATGCGTGAGTTGGGAATCCTGTCGGCGGACGCGCCACCGTTCCCACTGGCTGGCGGTCCCCTGACGCCATTGCGTGCCGCAACGGAACCCGATGGACTCGGCGATTTCCAGCCGCTGTGGTCGGGACAGTCGGGCGCCCTGGTCCGCGAGGCGGCGGCCGCCCAGATCGTCCAGGATGTCGTGGAACAGGCTGCTCGCCTGCTCCGACTGGTGTAACGGCTAACGCCAGACTGAGATGAACCAAGGCCGCCGCGAGGCGGCCTTTTCGTCGTCCGGTAAAAAAAAACCGCGCCACGCCCTTGAGATTACGCGTATCATCTTCATTAAAAGTACGTTCGTAATTTCACTAACCAGCAGGTACTGCCGTGGCCGCCGTCATCGATTCCCCTGTCCCCCGAGTGGCAGGACGAAAAAAGAGATTGAAAATCATCGCCTTGGTCGGCCTCGTCGTCGTGGTCGTTCTGTATGGCAGCCATTGGTGGACGAGCGGTCGCTTCATCGAGGACACCGATGACGCCTACGTCGGTGGCGATATCACGGTGATCGGCTCCAAGGTCCCCGGCTACATCCAGACCATCGCGGTCACCGATAACCAGGCCGTCCACAAGGGCGATCTCCTAGTGAAAATCGATGATCGCGACTACAAGGCGGCCCTGGAAAAAGCGGAGGCAGCCGTCGCCGCACAGGAAGCGTCGTTGCGTAACCTCGATGCGGTGGCCCAGCTGCAACACAGCGTGATCGCGCAGACCCAGGCCGGTCTTTCCGCCGCCCAGGCCGAAGCAAACCGGTCGAAGCTCGACGATCAGCGCTACCGCGATCTCGCCGGTCGTTCCGCCGTCTCCGTGGAAAGTGCGCAGCGCGCGCAGGCGGATTTCCAGACGGCGCACGCAGCGACGGACCGCGCCTCGGCCGCGGTGCAGGGGGCTCAACGCCAACTGGACGTGATCGACACGCAGAAGCACCAGGTCGAAGCCGCGCTGAGCCAGGCGCGCGCCGAAGCCGACATGGCCCGGCTCAATCTCTCCTATACCGAGTTGCGCGCACCCGTCGATGGTGTCATCGGCAATCGGCGCGCGCGTGTCGGTACGTACGCGGCGGCCGGCAGCCAGATGCTCGTCGTCGTGCCGGCCCACGGTCTCTGGGTGGATGCCAACTTCAAGGAAGACCAGCTGGCGCGCATGCACGTCGGGCAGGTAGTCGACGTCCGCGCGGACGTGCTGCCGGGCAAGACCTTCAAGGGCCACGTGACCAGCCTTGCGCCGGCTACAGGCGCGCAGTTCAGCGTGTTGCCGCCCGAGAACGCCACGGGCAACTTCACCAAGATCGTCCAGCGCGTGCCGGTCCGCGTCACGCTGGACGGTAGCGACGGCGATCTCGGCACGTTGCGTCCGGGCCTCTCCGTCACCACGACGATCGACACCAAAGCGCCATGAGCCCGATCGCTCATCTCACCCAGGGACAGAAGGTCTTCGCATTCGCGAGCATGTGTCTTGGCATGTTCATCGCGCTGCTCGACATCCAGATCGTGTCCGCCTCGCTGCGTGACATCGGCGGCGGTCTCTCGGCGGGTGCCGATGACACGGCATGGGTGCAGACGAGCTACCTCATCGCCGAGATCGTGGTGATTCCGCTGTCCGGTTGGCTGAGCCGTGTGTTCTCCACGCGCTGGTTGTTCGCGGTGTCTGCGGCCGGCTTCACGCTCACCAGCCTGCTCTGCGGCCTGGCCTGGGATATCCAGAGCATGATCGTGTTTCGTGCGCTGCAGGGTTTCCTCGGCGGCTCGATGATCCCGATGGTGTTCACCACGGCCTTCGTGTTCTTCGAAGGCAAGAACCGCGTCGTGGCTGCCGCGACGATCGGCGCACTCGCTTCGCTGGCGCCGACCCTCGGGCCGACCCTGGGAGGCTGGATCACCGACCACTATTCCTGGCACTGGCTGTTCTTCATCAACCTGATTCCCGGCGCGTTCGTCACCATCGCCGTGCCGATCCTGGTCAAGATCGATGAAGCCGATTTCTCCCTGCTCAAGGTGGGCGACTGGCTGGGCATCGCGCTCATCGCCGCTTTCCTCGGCTGCCTCGAGTACACGCTGGAAGAAGGCCCGCGCTGGGACTGGATGCAGGATGCGACGATCCGCACGACGGCCTGGATCACCGCGATCTCAGGCGTGCTGTTCGTCTGGCGTGGCCTCACGGCCGAGCACCCGGTGGTGGACCTGCGCGCACTCAAGGACCGCAACTTCGCGCTCGGCTGCTTCTTCTCTTTCGTCACCGGTATCGGTCTGTTCGCGACCATCTACCTCACACCGCTGTTTCTCGGTCGCGTGGAGGGCTACAGCGCGCTGCAGATCGGCAAGGCGGTGTTCTCCACTGGCGTGTTCCAGATCCTGACCATCCCGATTTACTCGATGCTGGCCAATCGTGTCGACCTGCGCTGGTTGCTGATGGTCGGCCTGGCGTTGTTCGCTGCCTCGATGTTCGAGTTCACGCCGATCACGCACGACTGGAGCGCGACCGAACTGCTCTTTCCGCAGGCACTGCGCGGTATGGGCCAGCAGTTGGCGGTGCCGCCGACGGTGACGCTCACCCTGGGTGGCCTGTTGCCGTCGAAGCTCAAGCAGGCCTCCGGTCTGTTCAACCTGATGCGCAACCTCGGTGGCGCGATCGGCATCGCCGCCTGCGCCACGATCCTCAACGACCGCACCAACCTGCATTTCTATCGTATGGCCGAACACCTGACGCCGGCCAACGAAGCGATGAACAACCTGCTTCCCGACCCGGCGGATACCGAGAGCTACACCGCCGCGCTGCACTCGCTCTGGCAACTGACGTTCCGTGAGGCACAGACGCTGACTTACAGCGATGCCTTCCTTTCCATCATGGTGTGCTTTGTCATCGCGACGGTCATGGTGCCGTTGATGCGCAAGGTGCAGCCGCCCAAAGGACCTTCCGCCGATGCGCACTAATTTCCTCTTCGCCCTGCTGGCCGTGGGCCTCGCAGGTTGCACGGTCGGTCCCGACTACGTCAGGCCAAACGTCGCCACGAATCCGGCCTGGCACGAAGCCGATGCGCTGGCCGCCCGGCAGATTGCCGCACCGGCTCCGTCGCTCGATGCCTGGTGGAAGGGCTTCAAGGACCCCGAGCTGGTCACCATTGTCGACCGCGTGATGGCACAGAACCTCGATCTTGCCGCTTCGACGGCACGCGTTGAGCAGGCGCGCGCCGCCGCGGCACATGCGCAGGCCGATCGCATGCCGAGCGGCAGCCTCGACGGCGATGTCGTCCGCCAGCACCAGTCGACGAGCAGTCCGCTGGGCAAGATCGCCAGCGCCTTCCCGGGCTACGAGCGCGCGCAGACGATTCAGGACGTCGGCGCCGGCGCCAGCTGGGAGTTGGACCTCGCCGGTGGCCTGCGCCGCGGCGCTGAAGCGGCCGACGCGGAGTACCAGGCGGCCGAAGCCAGCCACGTAGGCGTGCGCATCTCCCTCGCTGCCGAAGCTGCCGACGCCTACTTCCGGGTTCGTGGCGCGCAGGAGCGGATCGCCATTGCGGAGGAGCAGATCAAGAATGAATCGGGCCTGGTCGACCTGGTCCGCCTGCGCGCAGAGCATGGCGTCGGTACGGCGCGTGAAACGGCGCAGTCCGAGGCGTTGTTGTTGCAGGCCCGGGCGACGATCCCGCCACTCAGGATCGAGTTGGAGACGCAGCTGAATCGCCTCGACGTGTTGATGGGCGCTGCGCCAGGCACCTACGCCGCGGAGATTGGCGCCGCCAGCAAGTCATACGTCGTGCCCGGCGTGGATGCCGCCGGTGGTCCCGCCGCCTTGCTTCGTCGCCGTCCCGACGTGATTGCCGCGGAGCGCGAGCTCGCCGCCAGTAACGCACGGATCGGTGTCGCCGTATCCGAATACTACCCCTCGATGTCGCTCTCCGCCTTGCTGGGCTTCAGTACGCTCGGTAGCGGCCACCTGTTTACGGGTGCTGCCTTCCAGCCGCAGGGCGCGCTCGGCCTGCACTGGCGCCTCTTCGACTTCGGCCGCGTCGACGCCGAAGTCCAGCAGGCGAAAGGCGCCAACGCCGAGGCCCTGGCGAAGTATCGCGCGTCGATGCTCCGCGCCACGGAAGACGTCGAGAACGCCATCGTCTCGCTGAGCCAGCTCGAGGCCCAGCACGCCCTGCTCACCGATGAAGTGGATGCGCACACCCGTGCCCGCGATGCGGCGCAGGATGCGTACAAGGGCGGCGCGGTCAGCCTGATCGAAGTGCTCGACGAAGACCGCCAGCTGCTCGCCTCGCGCGACTTGCTGGCGCAGGTGCACGCTAACGATGCGCGCTCTGCGGTCGCCGCTTTCCGCGCGCTCGGTGGTGGCTGGGACGCACCCCACGACGATGTCGCCACTACGGAGCACTGAGCCATGCGCTACGACAAGGATCACAAGGACCAGACCCGCCAGCGTATCGTCGAGACCGCCGCGCTTCGCTTCCGCGAACACGGTATAGAAGGCGAGGGCGTGAAGTCGCTGATGGCGGCGGCCGGGCTCACCAACGGCGCCTTCTACAACCACTTCGAGTCGAAGGAAGACCTGACGCGCGAGGCGGTGACCGCGGCCCTGAAGGAGCGCGTCGCGCGGCTGCAGCACTGGATCGACACCGGCGAAGGTCTCGGTGGCCTCATTCGCAGCTACTTCTCCATCCGTCATCGGGATAACCCGGGGCATGGTTGCCCCTCATCCGCGGTAGCGGCCGAGGTGGCCCGTCATTCGGATCCGGTACGTGAGGCGTTCACGATCGGGGTAAACGAGTTTCTTGAACTCGCCGCCACGCAATGGCCGTCGCTGTCACCGGATCAGGCCCGATCACGTGCCATCGCCCTCTACGGACTGATGGCCGGGACCATGCAGGTGGCCCGCGCCACCCATGATCCCCTGGTGTCCGAGGAAGTGCTGGCCGCCGGCCGCCGCGCGGCACTCGAACTGGCGGGTATCGACGCCGGCGAGGGATAATCGGGGCCTCGACTCACGCAGGACCGGGCCATGGCCGTTGCGACCGCCGAAAACGTCGGCAAACGCTTCTCTCTAGAACAGATGCTCGGGGCCCGCGAACAATCGTGGGTCGCGTTGCGCGACATTGCCTCGCGAATCGTGCCAGGCATGAGCGAGCCCGAGGCTGTTGAACTCGCCGGCGAACGTCTTGCCGCTGCCGGCATGCAGCGCATCTGGCACCCGAGCATCCTCCGCTTTGGCGCCAACACCCTGAAGACGTTCCGGCAGCGTTCCGCACCGGACACGGTGCTCGCCGAGAACGACATCTTCTTCATCGACCTGGGCCCGGTTTTCGACGGCCACGAGGGCGATGTCGGTGACACCTTTGTGGTCGGCGATGACGCGACGATGCACGCCTGCGCGAACGCATCGCGCGAGCTGTTCTCGCGCACCGAGGCACGATGGCGCGAAGGCGTCACCGGCGTCGCGCTGTATGACTACGCCACCGCCGAAGCGGATGCCATGGGCTGGCGCCTCAACCACGCCACCAAGGGCCACCGGGTCGGCGACTATCCGCATGCGGTACACAAGGCCGGTGCACTCGGTGGCTTCGATGCCGTGCCGGTGCCGGGGTTATGGATCCTGGAGATCCAGATAGCGCATCCGATATTGCCGATCGGTGCGTTTTACGAAGACTTGCTGATGGCGTGAAGGGACAATCCCCTACCCAGATCTCAGAAACATCTGCATTGCACAGCCCTTTTGTTGCAAGTATCTTTCGTCTTGAACGCGCACCCGGCTCGGCGTTCGTCCGCCCCTAGGGGTCCTCACCAAGAGTGGGATAATCAAGAGATTCCGGTGTACGGGGCCCCGCATTCGTGCGGGGCCTTCGCTTTTTTTGAGCCCTTGGTCAAACCCAGGGTGCGATGTAGCAAGACCTGAAAGCGAATGAGCTTCTCCCTTCCCTTGCGGGACTTGGGTGTTGCGTAAGCGCTCTGCACGATGAGTCGGACACACGGTCGCTCCGACCCGGCATGCTTTCCGGACCACCGCCGCAGTACGAAAAATATCCGGTAGTCACACGGCGCTTCTTGAAGCGTTATGTCTGCAACGCTCAGGTAGTTGTCATTGCGGGCGTGATAGCACTTTCGCGACGGTAGATCCTTGATGACCTCGGGAAGTCGGTGCGACAACGTGTAGCGGAGGTCGTCGAACGTCCGGCACTCACGCGCATTGGTGTAGATCGTCGCGACGGCGTCGGTGGCACATCGGCCACGGGTGAAGGTGTGCATGGAGAAACCGACTTCAAGATCGAGGTCGATCTCTCCCGAGGTTGCAGATGCCGGCAACGTGATCCTGACCCTGAAGGGATGCAGATGATTCAACGGACGCGCCTTACCCGATGCCTCGACGTAGGGCTGCCACCTCATCAGACCTGTTGCCCAGTTCACTCCCATCGACGAACCCCACTCGGTAAAGCCAGTAGTGGGGCCTATCCGTGTCGCTTTTCGTTATCGGCGCTTTCGGCGATGTGCGTCAGGAAGACGCTCAACGTTCACACATGCGACGCAGAGGCGGTGCTGTCTCAGTGGACGGCGATGTATGCAACGACTTTGCGTCTGTGCGCGTTTCTCAAATCGCAAGATTGCGCGAGCCGGCGATTTGTTCCATCATTGGAATGATAGTCATTCGCAATTGAGCTCGGACCGAGGGAGAAGGGCCCTCCGCCGACCTATAGGACAACACCATGATTCTCCGCAGGAAATCGCTGCCGCTCCTGATCGCCGGGGCGTTGCTCCCGCTTGTCTCGCAGGGTCAAAGTCAGCCGTCCCAGGCGGAGCCGGTCGCCCAGGTTTCCAGTGACAAGGCGGTCCAGCTCGCCCCCGTCGCGGTCCAGGGTCTCAAGCTCGACGAGGGTTACACACGCTCGGAGGCCAGTAGCGCCACGAAGACGGATACCCCCATCATCGAAACGCCGCAGGCGATCTCGGTCATCTCGAACACCCAGATGATCGACCAGGGCGTGCTCACGGTGCAGGACGCGCTCCGCTATTCGGCAGGCGTACGTGCCGATGCTTACGGGGTGGACAGTCGTGGTGACGACGCTTTTCTGCGAGGCACGTCATTCACGCAGTACCTCGACGGCCTGCGTCAGTTCTTCGGCAACGCCTATGCGCGCACCGAGCCGTACTTTCTGGATCGCCTGGAGATCGTGCGTGGTCCGTCGTCGGTGCTTTACGGCCAGGGCACGACGGGCGGCCTGATCGCGCTGACGTCTAAGCGGCCGCAGTTCACTCCGAGCCGCGAGGTGGACGTCCAGTTCGGCAACAACGCGCGCAAGCAGCTCGCCTTCGACTTCACCGGGCCGCTCGATGCGGCCGGGCACTGGGCTTACCGTCTGATCGGCGTGGTACGCGACGCCGATGCGCAGGTCGCGCACGTTCCCGATGACCGCAAGGCCCTCGCGCCATCGATCACGTGGCAGCCGGATGCCGACACGAGCTGGACGCTGCTCGCCAACCTGCAGTTCGACCGCAGCGGATCGACGCTGAACTTCCTGCCGCATGCGGGCACGCTCCTGCCCAATCCCAATGGACGTATCCGCACCGATCGCTTTGTCAGCGAACCCGGTTTCGATCGCTACAACACCGACCAGCGCTCGATGACCTCGCTTTTCGAGCACCGCTTCAACGACACGTGGAAATTCGTCCAGAACGCGCGCTACTCGCACGACAACGTGGACTACCGCTCGCTTTACCCGAACGTGTATTCGAACCCGTCGTACCCGTTCCTCGACGACGCGCAACGCACCGTGTCGCGTTACAGCTATGTCTCGATCGACAGGCACAAGCGCCTGACCACGGATTCGCACGCCGAGGCCGATATCGATCTGGCCGGCATGCATCACCGCGTCCTCATCGGTGTGGACCTCGCCCATTCGCATACGGACTCGCGCCAGGGCGACGGCGTCGATGACGTGCCTTTCGACCTTTACGCGCCGGTTTATGGCAACGGCTTCGTTGCCCCTGACGTCTTCCCGGTGGCATCGAGCCGCACGCGCCAGACGGGTGTCTACCTCCAGGACCAGATCAACTGGGGAGAGCACTRGATCGGTACGGTGGGCATTCGTCATGATCGGGCCACCCTGACGACGGGCGATATCCGCTCCGTGGATAACGCCACCACGACGCGTTACGGCGTGATGTATCGGTTCGACAACGGCCTGGTGCCCTACGTCAGCTATACGGAGTCGTTCCAGCCGTTGGATAGCCTGGACTTCTACAACCGGCCTTATGAGCCACTTCGTGGCAAACAATACGAAGCGGGCGTGAAGTACCAGCCGGTCGGCAGCGCCACCTTGATCACGGCGACGTATTACGACCTGCGCGAAGAAAACCGCCTGGCGCCTGATCCGACCAACCCCCTGAATCAGGTGCAGGCTGGTCGCGCGAGGACCCGCGGCGTGGAGCTCGAGGCCTCGACGCGTGTCGCCAGTCACATCGACCTCATCGGGACCTATACCTGGACCAAGGCACGCCCCGACGACGGCACGATCGTCGCCGGACTGCCGAAGAACCAGGCCTCCGTGTGGGGCGTGTATCACGTCAACGACGCGGACGGCGATGGCCTGAGCTTCGGCCTCGGTGCGCGCTACATCGGCGTGAATTACGATGAGACCGGCACGCTTCGTGTTCCCGACAAGACTCTCCTCGATGCGATGCTCGCTTATACCCAGGGCCCGTGGCGATTCGCCGTCAATGCGGCCAACGTCACCGACCAGACGTACAACGCGAGCTGCCTCGCACGTGGCGACTGCTTCTACGGTCCACGTCGCAGCATCGTCGGCTCCGTTCGTTACCGGTTCTGATACGCGATCGTCCCCTTTGGACGGCCAGACCCGTTAGGATCCATGGTTCGATAACGTCGAACCGGAGATCGCGATGGGGTTTCGCAAGATGATCGGCAGCGCGGCCGTGGCCGCGCTGCTGTCCACGGGCGCACTGGCTGCACCACCTCCCGGCTATTCGGGTAACCCGGTTTTTCCGGGATGGTATGCAGACCCCGAGGCCGCCATTTTCGGCGACCAGTACTGGATCTATCCGACCACCTCGCTCGCCTACAGCAAGCAGGTCGGCTTCGACGCCTTCTCCTCGCCTGACCTCGTGCACTGGACCAAGCACGCCGATGTGCTCAACATGAAGGCGATCCCCTGGGCAAAAAAGGCGCTCTGGGCGCCGGCGCTGGTCGAAAAGGACGGCAAGTACTATTTCTTCTTCGCTGCCAACGACATCCAGAGCGACAAGGAGCTGGGTGGTATCGGCGTGGCAGTGGCCGACAAGCCCGAAGGCCCGTTCAAGGACCTGCTGGGCAAACCCTTGGTCGGCGCCTTTCACAACGGTGCGCAGCCGATCGACCAGTTCGTCTTCCATGACGACGACGGCACGTACTACATGATCTACGGTGGCTGGAAGCACGCCAACATCGTCAAGCTCAAGCCGGATTTCACCGGTGTCGAGCCGATGGCCGATGGCACGGTCTTCAAGGAAATCACGCCGGGCCCCGAGTACGTCGAAGGCCCGCTGATGTTCAAGCGCAACGGGCACTACTACTTCATGTGGTCCGAAGGCGGCTGGGGCGGTCCCAACTACTCGGTGGCCTACGCCATCGGTGATTCACCGATGGGACCGTTCAAGAACATGGGGACGATCCTCAAGCAGGACCCCAAAGTCGCCACCGGTGCAGGGCATCACTCGGTCTTCCACGTGGCCAAGGACGACAGCTGGTACATCGTCTATCACCGTCACCCGCTGGGCGACACCAAGGCCAACGACCGCGTGACCTCGATCGACGTCATGTCGTTCGACAAGGACGGAAAGATCCTTCCGGTGAAGATCACCAATGAAGGGGTCAAGGCGCATCCCCTGCGCTGATCCGCTCAGGGGATCGTCACGATCACCTTGCCGGCGGAGCGGCCGCTCTCGACGAGATCGAGGGCGGCGTTACCGTCCGCCAGTCGAAAGCGCTGCGCGGACAGTACCGGCCATAGCTTGCCCTGGTCGGCCAGTCGCGTCGCTTCGGCCATGATGAGGCCGTGCTGTTCGCGCCCGTTGCCGGTCAGCAGCGGCATCAGCGTGAATACGCCCGAGTAGGTCGCCGCGCGGAACGACAGGGGTGCGAGCGAGTGGGTACCCCAGCCAAGGCTGCTGACGACATGGCCGCCATAGCGTCGGACGGCGACAAAGGAAGCGTCGAGCGTCGCGCCGCCGAGTGTGTCGTAGACGATGTCGAAACCGTCGCCCCCGGTGTATTCGTCGACGATCGAGGCGATGTCGTTCGCATGGCGGTCGACCGCGGTTGCGCCCATTTTCTCTATCGTCGCCAGCTGGCTGGCGCTACCGGTCGCGACGACGCGTGCGCCCAGCGCGACGGCCAGTTGGACGGCCATGCTGCCGACACCGCCCGCACCGCCGTGCACGAACACGGTTTGACCCGCCTGTACCTTCGCGCGATCGACCAGCCCCTCCCACGCCGTGATGAAGCCGAGCGGCAGGGCGGCGACGTCGGCGAGAGGTAGCCGCGACGGCGCATGGGCAAGCAGGCGCGTGTCGACGCTGGCGAACTCGGCCATCGAACCCTGCTCCCCGCCGACGCCACCGGTCATGCCATACACGGCATCACCCGGAGCGAAGCCCTCGACGCCTTCGCCGACCGCTTCCACGGTGCCGGACATGTCGATGCCCAGCACGGCAGGTGCCGGCTGGCGTGCGTGCGCCGCCTGGCCGGCACGGATCTTGGTGTCGAGCGGATTCAGGCCCGCGGCGAGGATGCGGACCCGTACCTTCCCCGGGCTGACGACCGGACGCGGAAGCTGCACGAGGGTGAGGGGCGAACCCGGCGCATCCAGGCGAAGGGCTGACATCGGACGTGAGGTGTTCATGCGGGGCCCTCGTGGGCGACGGCGTCGTCCTTGGCACCTAAGTTAGCCCCTCGATCGTGCATGGAGAACCGCCAGGATTGCACGACGTCCATGCATAAATGCATGATGACCGCATGGAATGGAGCGACCTGCGCATCTTCTTGGCGGTAGCGCGCGGCGGAACGCTCGGCGCGGCCGGCCGCGAGCTCGGCCAGACCCAGCCGACGATGGGCCGGCGTRTCCGTGCGCTGGAGGCGGCACTGGGCCAGACGCTGTTCCAACGAACGAGCGAAGGCTTCCTCCTCACCGACGAGGGCGCAGCCGTGCTCGCCCATGCCGAGCGCATGGAGTCCGAAGCGCTTGGCATCGCCCGGGCGGCCAGCGGTCAACCCGGTGAACTCGACGGAAGCCTCCGCGTGTCCTCCTCGGACTGGTTTGGTGCGCATGTGCTCACACGCGCTGTCGCGTCGATGCATCGACGCCATCCTGGGGTGACGATCGAGTTGGTGACGGATGCGCGCCTGCTGAGCCTCGCGCGTCGCGAGGCGGACCTCGTCTTTCGTATCGCACCCTTCGACGAGCCGGACATCGCCCAACGAAAACTCCTGCACATGCCTTACGCGGCCTATACCGCGAAGACGGACGATGACGCATCGCCACGCCAGCGCATCACGATGGATACCGCGTTCGGCGACATGCCCGATGTCGCGTGGTTACAGACGCGCCTGCCGGGAACCCGGGTCGCGTTCCGCAGTAACAGCCGTGAGGCGCAGGCGCGCGCCTGTGCCCTCGGCGTCGGCGTTGCCGTGTTGCCTCGCCCACTCGGCGACGCGACGCCAGGTCTTCGCCGTATCGATCTGGGCGACGAGCCTCCCGGCCGCGATGTATGGCTCGGCTATCACAGGGACCTGCGCCATCTTCCGCGGTTGCGTGCTTTCGTCGACGAGGTAATCCAGCTAGATCTGTAGGAGCCGATTCATCGGCGAAGGGGTGCTTGCGGCGAGGTTGCCCGCTGCTGCGGGATCGCCGATGAA
>NZ_JBFUAT010000041.1:0-34782 GCF_056406135.1 Luteibacter sp. P1_D3
GCGTCATGCTGCTCACGCCTGAACCGATGTTGATGATGCTTCCGCCTTCGGGCAGGTACTTCATGGCAGCCTGCGTCACCAGCAGCGCACCGCGGACATTGACATTGAAGTGGTTGTCGAAGTGCTCGTCCGTGAACTCTTCGATCGCGCCGAACCGGTACACGCCGGAGTTGTTCACGACAATGTCCAGCTTGCCGAAGTTCGACACGGCGGCTTCGACCAGGGCATGCGCCTGGGCTGCCTTGCTGACGTCGCCGCCTACGGCGACGGCCTTGCCGCCTGCCTGGGTAATGGCGTCGACGACGGCATCCGCACCGGCCTTGCTCGACGCGTAATTGACGACGACCGACGCGCCTTCGGCGGCCAGCGCTTTGGCGATAGCGGCGCCGATACCCTTGGATGCGCCGGTAACGACGGCGACTTTGCCTGTGAGTTTGCTCATGACGTGAATCCTCGATGGGTGAAACGGGAAGGAGCGGAAGGCGTCGGTCTGCCGGCGCCACGGGATACGAAGTGGGGCGGCGGCTCGGGCGGAGTAGTGGGCGCGAGGGAATAGCTCTTATTCGCCGGGAGCGGCGCGGGGCGATGGGTGGCACAATCCACCTCTTGGCTATCGACAGGATCCTGCAGTGACGTCCCCGACCCGACAGGGTTTCATTCTGACCCGCCACTGGCGGGATACGGGGCACGGCACCGACGTCGAGTTCTGGCTGGCCACGGACGAGGGGCCGCGGCGCGTCGTAATCACGGCACAGCAGTCGGTGGCGTTCGCCAGGGCATCGCAGCAGGCGGATATCGAAGGCGTCGCGCGCCGTGTCGCGAGCGTCGAGATCCGCCCCTTGCCGCTGAAGACCTTCGCCCAGGACACCGTGCTCGGCCTGTATACACGCAGCCACCGGCAGATGATCCTGCTCGAGAAGCGGTTACGGGATCGCGGCATTCCCCTGTACGAGGCCGACATCCGCCCGCCCGAGCGCTACATGATGGAGCGCTTCATCACGGCGGCGGTCAGCGTCGAGGGCGGTGTGGAGGAGGGTGACGCGATACTCGATCCCCGGCTCAGGCCTGCCGCCGACTACCGGCCCTCGCTACGCGTGGTGTCGCTCGATATCGAGACCAGCGCCGAGGGCGACCTCTATTCGCTGGCGCTGGAAGGTTGCGGTCAACGACAGGTCGTCATGCTCGGCGAACCCGGCGCGAACGACGTGCCGCCTGACGACTTCGACCTCGAATACGTCGCCGACCCGGCGCAGATCATCCACCGCCTGAACGCATGGTTCGCCGAACACGATCCGGATGCCATCATCGGCTGGAGCCTGGTGCAGTTCGATCTTCGAATCCTTCAGGCGCACGCGGACAAGTACGGTATCCCACTGCTCCTTGGCCGTGGTGCCCAGCCCATCGAATGGCGCGGACACTCGCGGCGCGAAGGCTTTCTTTTCGCACCCATGGCAGGACGGTTGGTGATCGACGGCATCGAAGCCGTACGCTCGGCGCAGTGGAGCTTCTCGTCGTACAGCCTGGAGAACGTGGCGCAAACGATGCTCGGCGAGGGCAAGTCCATCGACGACCCGTACCATCGTATGGCCGAGATCGAGCGACGTTTCCACGAGGACAAGGTGGCGCTCGCGCGCTACAACCTGAAGGACTGCGAGCTCGTTACGCGGATTTTCGCCAAGGCGAAGCTCTTCGAGTTCATGCTCGAACGTGCGCATGTCACCGGTCTCCAGGCCGATCACTTCGGCGGCTCCATCGCCGCGTTCGACCACCAGTACCTGCCCCGCATGCATCGCGAAGGGTATGTGGCACCCAATGTGGGCGACATTGCGGAGAAAGCGTTTCCGGGCGGCTTCGTGATGAACTCCCGCCCCGGGCTGTACGACTCGGTGCTGGTCCTGGACTTCAAAAGCCTCTACCCCTCGATCATCCGTACCTTCCTGGTCGACCCCGTGGGTCTTGCTGAAGGCGGCCTCGACACGTCGGCAACGGCCGCCGTGCCCGGTGTCCATGGACGCTTCTTCTCGCGTACCCGTCATTGCCTTCCCGCGATCGTCACGCAGTTATGGGATCGCCGCGACGAGGCGAAGCGCCAGGGCAACCAGCCGCAGTCGCAATCGCTGAAGCTGCTGATGAACTCGTTCGTCGGGGTGCTTGGCGCGCCCAACTGTCGCTTCTTCGATCCCGAACTGGTCTCGGCGGTGACCCTGCGCGGCCACGACGTAATGCGACACACCCGTGAGCGGGTTGAGGCCGAGGGCTACGAAGTCATCTACGGCGACACCGATTCGATTTTTATCTGGCTGAAGCAGCGTCGCAGCGAGGCCGAGGCATCCGCTATCGCCGACCATCTCGTCGAGCGCGTGAACGCGTGGTGGCGCGAGCATCTGTCCGACACGCTGGGCCTGACGAGCCAGCTGGAGATCGAGTTCGACACGCACTACCAGCGGTTCTTCATGCCGACCATCCGAGGTAGCGAACTGGGTAGCAAGAAGCGCTACGCCGGGTTGGTCGTCAGCGAGGATGGCGCGGAAGAGGTCGTGTATCGCGGGCTGGAGACGGTGCGCAGCGACTGGACACCGCTGGCGCAGAAGTTCCAGCAGGCGCTGTACCTGCTGATCTTCAAGGAGCAGCCGTACGCTGACTTTATCCGTGACTACACGCGCAGCCTGCTCGCTGGCGAGTTCGACGATCTCCTTGTCTACCGCAAGCGCCTGCGCGGCAAGCTGGCCGATTACCAGAGCAACACGCCGCCGCAGGTGCGGGCCGCGCGTATGGCTGACGAGTACAACGCGCGACGCCAGCGTCCCCAGCAATACCAGAACGGTGGCTGGATCAGCTATGTGATGACGCGCAACGGGCCCGAGCCACTCGAAGCGCGCGAGTCACGGATCGACTACGAGCATTACCTGACCAGCCAGTTGCAGCCGATCGCCGATGCGATCCTCGGGCCGCTGGGTGACAGCTTCGCCAACCTGACCACCGCGCAGATCAGCCTGTTCCAGGCGTGACCGGCCGGATCAAGCGCCGTCGCCGAGCACCTCGGCGATGCGCAACCTCAGCACTGGCAACAGTTCCTGTTCGAACCACGGGTTGCGTTTGAGCCAGGCCTGGTTACGCGGGCTGGGGTGAGGCAGGGGCACGATCAATGGCCAGTCCCGCCGCCAGCCGGCGACGACATCCGTCAGCGTCTTGCCGCGGCCGGGCAGGTGGTACGCCATCGCGTATTGCCCGAGCACGAGGGTGAGTTGCAGGTGCTTCAGTTGGCCGAGCAAAGGCGCGCGCCACGTTGGCGCACACTCGGGGCGCGGTGGAAGATCGCCCGATTTCCCTGTCCCGGGAAAGCAGAAACCCATCCCCAGGATCGCCAGCTTCGTCTCGTCGTAAAAGACCTCGGGCGAAATGCCCAGCCACTGGCGCAGCCGGTTGCCGCTGACGTCGTTGAACGGGATGCCCGTCTCGTGCACTTTGCGGCCAGGTGCCTGGCCCGCGATCAGGATGCGCGACGAGGCGGACATCTGCACGACGGGACGAGGGCCCAGCGGCAGATGCGCGGCGCACAGCGTGCATGCGCGGACATCGGAGAGGAGGGAGCTCAAGGCGGTCATGGAAGACGCAGGTCGCGGTCCTGGAGATCGTCGGAAGCTTAGCGCGGTAGCAGGGTTGCCGCACCGCGAAGCATCAGGTCAATGCTCTCTTCGAACCGCTGGTCGAAGCGATCGAAGAGGACCTCGCCCGCTTCGCGAAGGAGTGGGAAGGCATCCGGGTCGAGATGTGTTTTTCGCAGTTCGATGTCGTACGCCGGCGAGCGCTCACCGGGCTTCGGAAACACGGCCTGCTCTTCGATCACGAAGCTCACGGTGAAGGTGTAGACGGCGCTGAGCAGGGTGACCGCCTGGCGTGTCGTGAAGCCGGCCTGCGTGAGGTGGCCGCCGATGCGCTCGGCGGTTTCCTGGAACAGCGTGTTGGTCAGGCGCGTGCCAGCGATCATGCGGCCGCCGTCCCGGTGGGTCAGCAGCGTTTTGCGCAGGCCGTGCCCGAACGTGGATACCCAGACCCGCCAATCGTCGGACGGTTCGCCCGGCATGAGTTGCTCGGCGCCACTGGCGAGCACGAGCGTGGCCATCTCGTCGATCAGGGCGTCCTTGCTCTTGAAGTGCCAATAGAGCGTGGGGGCCTGGATGTGCAGCGTATGCGCAAGCTTGCGGAGCGTCAGATCCTCGAGGCCGGTATCGGCGAGGAGGCGCAAGGCGGCCTGCACGATGATGTCGCGGTTCACTTTCATGGCGGCCTGCCTCGTAGGATTGCAAAGCCAATCTAACACGGTTAGAGTCAATCTAACGTCGTTAGATTATCGAGAGGTGCGCCGTGAAAGCTGCCGTCGTTTACGAAGCGGGCAAGACGCCCGTGTTGGCCGAGTTCGAAACGCCCGTCGCCCAGCCCGGCGACGTGTTGATCGCGGTGAAAGCATCCGCACTCACTCAGTTCACCAAATCGCGCGCTTCAGGCGCCCATTACAGCGCCGATGCCGTCCTGCCGGCGATCGCCGGTTCGGACGGCGTGGGCGTGACGGAAGAGGGCCGCCGGGTGTATTTCATCCTTCCCCAGGCGCCGTTTGGCGCCCTGGCGGAGGTCACGCGCGTACGTGCTGGATTCTGCATCCCCGTCCCGGACGGGCTTGACGACGTCACCGCGGCGGCGCTGGCCAACCCCGGCATGTCGGCCTGGGCGGCGCTGGTGTACCGCGCGCAGATCAAGCCGGGCGACACCGTCCTGATCAATGGCGCCACGGGAACCGCAGGCCGCCTGGCAGTGCAACTCGCCAGGCATCTCGGCGCGGGCAAGATCATCGCCACGGCGCGCGACGCGACAGCGCTTGAGTCGGTGAAGGCACTGGGTGCCGACGTGCTGTTGCCGTTCCAGCTGGATGGCGGCGACGAGGCAGGGGCGGCGCGCTTCGGCGCCGCGCTTGAGGCGCAGTTCAAGGAAGGCATCGATGTCGTTGTCGACTACCTGTGGGGCAAGAGTGCCGAGGCCATCATCGTGGCCATCGCCAAGGCGGTCGACGATGCGCGTCCGGTCCGTTTCGTCCAGGTCGGCAGTTCCAGCGGCGGCGAGATCACTTTGCCGGGCGCCGCATTGCGGTCCTCGGCGATCGTACTGATGGGCAGCGGGATCAAGAGCGTGCCGCTGGCGGACCTGCTCGCCGCGGTGGGTCACGTCTTCGCGGTGGCGGTGTCGGCCAACCTCAAGATCGCGACGCGTGTGCTTCCACTGGCGGACGTCCAGACGGCCTGGGGTGGCGATGGCGGAAAGGAACGAATCGTCTTTGTTACGGCGTGAAACGCTCTAGGTAGGAGCCGATTTATCGGCGATGGGTGCTGGCCCCAACCTGGCCCGCTGCCGCGGGATCGCCGATGAATCGGCTCCTACAGGTTGCGGTGTGTTTGCTACACTACGTGCCGAAACGACTTGCCAGCCGCGTCAAGCCAGCCCCCGTCGTGAACTCATGCAAGCGGAATCCCCGCTTGTGTAGGCCACTCGCCCAGGGGCTCCTCCCATGCTTGAACGTCTTATCAGCCGCCCACGGCTGCTTTCGCTGGCCATTGGCCTTGCCCTTTCCGTACCCGTCGCACAGGCGCAGTCGCAGTCGACGACGTCCGATACGCCGACAACACTCGATGCGGTCAAGGTCCGCGGGCAGCGCACGCCGAACTACACCGTCGACCAGACCGCCGTCGCGACGCGCCTGCCGTTATCGCTGCAGGACACGCCGCAGTCGGTGAGCGTCATCACCGAACAGCGGATCGAGGACCAGAACCTCACCTCGGTGCGCAGCGTCCTCGACAACACGACCGGCGTCTTCTCCAGCGCGTACGACACCGAACGCGTGGTGTTCTACGCACGTGGCTTCCAGATCGAGAACATGGCGTACGACGGCGTGCCCGTCGCCCCCGGTATCAATGCCGGCTCGGCGGACGGCAGCCTCGACACCTCGATCTACGATCGCATCGAAGTGGTACGTGGCGCTTCCGGCCTGTTGAGCGGCGCAGGCAGTCCGTCGGCCCTGATCAACTTCGTGCGCAAGCATGCCGACAGCCGCACGCTGCAGGCGGACGCCTCAGTGAGCTACGGCTCGTACAACACGCAGCGCGAATCGGTGGACGTGTCTTCGCCGCTCAATGATTCGGGTAGCGTGCGTGGCCGCGTGGTGGCCACGCACGAGCAGGGCAACTCCTATCTCGATCGCTACAGCAGCAAGAAGGATGTGCTCTATGGCGTGGTCGATGCCGACCTGGGCGAGAACACCACGCTGAGCGTCGGTTTCGATTGGCAGAAGTCCAAGCCCAAGGGCGTGACCTGGGGCTCGTATCCGGTGTTCTACGACGATGGCGGTTTGATCCAATGGCGTCGTGGCTTCACCAGCGCGGCCGACTGGACGCGCTGGACCAACACCACCAAAACCGGTTTCATCGACCTCAAGCACGACTTCGGCAACGGCTGGCAAGGGCATGCCATGGCCAGCCACCGCGAGACGCAGGGCGATTCGCAGCTCTTCTACGTGTACGGCTTCCCCAATCGTGAAACGGGCGCGGGCGTGGATCCGTACGCCTACCAGGGCCGCGATCGCGGTCGTCAGAACATGCTGGACCTCTATGCGTCCGGGCCGTTCGAAGCGTTCGGGCGCGAGCACGAACTCGTCGTCGGCGCGAGCGGTTCGCACTACACCAAGGATTCCACCGAGAACGCGCACGGGGACCTGCCGCCGATCGACAACTTCCTCGCCTGGAACGGCGATTATCCCTTCCCGGACTTCGCGTCCACGGGTGATCGCGCGAACCTCGCTCGTACGGTGCAGAGCGGCGTCTACATCGCCACGCGCCTGCAACTGGCCGATCCCCTCAAGCTGGTAGCAGGTGCACGCTATGCGCGTTGGAAGAACGACACCAACGATGCGTCGGCCGGCATCTATCACCAGAAAGACAGCAAGACGATTCCCTACGCGGGCCTGATCTACGAGATAAACCCGACGTACTCGGCGTTTGCCAGTTACACGGAAATCTTCGATCCGCAGGACAACCGTCGTGCCGACGGCAGCTTCCTCGAGCCCATGACCGGCAGCAGCCGTGAGGTCGGCATCAAGGGTCGCCACTTCGATGGCCTGTTGAACACCTCGCTGACCTTCTTTGAAACCCGTCAGGACAACGTGGCCGAAGCCGCGGTGGGTGAATTCCTGCCGGATGGCCGCACGCAGGCGTACAACCCCGTGAACGGCACGCGCTCGCGCGGCTTCGAGGCCGAGGTTTCGGGCCAGCTGTCCGATACCTGGAACGGCACGCTCGGCTGGTCGCGCTTCAACATCAAGGGACTCGGCGACGACGGCACGATGACGGCCTTGCGCACCGCCTTGCCGCGAACGCTGGTTCGTCTGTTCACCACGTACACGCTACCGGGCAGCTGGAACCACGTGACCGTGGGCGGTGGCGCCAACTGGCAGTCCGCCAGCCATGCGCCTGTCGATGGCCCAGGCGGCCCGCAGACGGTGAACCAGTCGTCGGTGATGCTGGTGAGCGCGATGGCGAAGTATGCGTTCTCGCCGCAGGCCTCGCTGCAGCTCAACGCGGACAACCTGCTCAACCGGAAGTACTTCGTGCTGGACGAGTACAGCAACCTCTATTACGCGGCGCCGCACACCGCCACGTTGACGTTCAACTATAAGTTCCTTTGATCGCCGCCGATCAGTTGCGCTCGAGCCGGGACAAGAGTTCCGACGCATGGAAGATGCGGTTGCGCTTTCGCGACGGATAGCGATCCTGCAGGATGCCGCGGTCGACGAGGATGTCGACCGCGGTCGACGCGGTCTGGAACGATGTGCCCAGGAGCGAGGCCATTTCGTTGATACTGGTTACCGGGTGTCCGAGCAGCAACTCGGGCAATCGGTGCGCGGCGGCATCCGCACGGATATCGGTGAGCCGTGTCATCCACCCCGCGAGGATCTCGTTCATGTCGCGCGCGATGGAAAGGGACGTGTCGCAGGCGTCGACCACGGCGCGGCACAGGAACTCGACCCAGGCATCCCAGTGGTCCTTGAGCTGCACGCCGGCAAGGCATTCGTAGTAGGCGTGGCGATACCGCAGCAGGAAGCCTGAAAGATAAAGCGGCGGATAGCCCGCCTCGGCGAGCATGAGCGGCATGATGAGCCGCCCGACGCGTCCGTTGCCATCAGCGAAGGGATGGATCGTCTCGAACTGCGCATGCGCGATGGCCAGGCGAGCGACGATACCCAGCTCGTAGTGTTCTTCTTCATCGCGTTCGTAGCGGAGCATGGAATCCTCTAGCTCCTCCATGCACGCAGCGATATAGGCAGGTGGAGGTGGAACGAAGGTCGCATCTTCGATGCGTCCCGTGCCGATCCATGCCTGCGTATCTCGCCACTCGCCGGCTCGGACGTGCGGGTGCGAGCCCTCCATCAGAACGCGATGGAGCCGCCTCACGACATCGAGCGTGATGCCCTCCGCGCCCGATGCGGCGAGCGAATCCAGCCCGTCCTTCAGGGCGACCACGTAGCGCTCGGTGACAAGGGCATCGGGCGTGTTTCCCTCGGCGCCCTGGGTCGCTTCGTATTCCAGGAGTTCGGACAGCTGCGTTCGCGTTCCTTCGATCTGGGAGCTTTGAACCGCTTCGCGACGGGCAAGGGAGCGGGTAATCAGTTCGGTATGGGGAAGGTGGGCGACCGCATCCTGCAGCCGCCCGAGTGCCTCGTAAGCGCGTTGAATGGCGGAATTTGCCTGTGGACCCATCGACAGAAGGCGCGGCGTCTTCGGCGGCACCAGGGCATGGCAATGCGACCGTGGCTCGTCGCATTTGACGAGGCAGCGCTGTCGACTAGCGGTGAGATCCTGGCGGCGCACGGGGTTCGACCCATGGATAAGTTGGAATAAGGCTAAGCCTTATTCAAGGATAAGTCGATAACCTTGAATAAGGCCGTTCCCTATTCAAGGTTAGCGTGGCCCGAACGCCTACCTTCCGACCTGCCTCATCGCCCCCGGCGGCTCGCCGATCACTCGCTTGAACGCCCGGCTGAAGGCGGCCAGCGAGCCGTAGCCCAGCTGGAAAGCCACGCTTTCGATCGTCGAGCCATCGCGGCTGATCCACTGCGCGGCAAGGCGCATGCGCAGCTCGGTGAGGTAGCGCACGGGGGTCATGCCGGTGACGGTGAGAAAACGTTCGGCGAAGACCGAACGTGAGCTGCCCATCTGATCGGCCAGTTCGGCGACGGTCCAGTTCCTGCCGGGCTCGCGGTGCATGGCGACGATGGCTCTGCCCAGCCGGGGGTCGCGCAGGCCTTTCAGCCAGCCCGAGGCCTCGCCACAGCCGGATTCGACCCAGCCACGCACGATGATCGCGGAGATGACGTCGGCCAGGCGGGCAAGAATGCCGGCGAATCCCGCGCGCTTCGTGCACGACTCCCGCTCCATGGCGTCGAGCATCGGGCGCAGCTCCGGATGGCGATTGAGCAGGGTGCCGACGTGCATCACTTCGGGCATGGCGGAGACCAGCGGCTGCATGCCGCCCAGTTCGAACTGCATGCAGCCACTGAAGATCAGTGCGTCCGGTGTCGTCGCGCTCGCGGCGCAGTCGGGATGGATATTGGCCACGCTCTCGCACAGCGGCGTCGCCAGAAAATCGGTGACGTCTCGCGGCTCGACATCCGCCGACGAGAGCAGCACGTGGGGAAGGCCTTGCGGCAGCAGCACGGCGTCGCCCGTCTGCAGTGGGAGCAGGCGTTCGTCCTGAGTGCGCAAGAGCACCGGCCCACGCCCGATGAAGTGGAACTGCGCATGGCCCGGCTCGCCGCCGAAACCTATACCGAACGGGCTGTCCAGCTCGATCCGCCGGTAATTCACGCCGACCAGCCGCATTCCCAGCAGCAGCTCGCTCGCGGCATCGGATTCGTCGACGTAGGCAGGAAGCATGAGCGGTCCGGACGTATGATCAAGCATTAAGGATTTGCCATCATATACCGTCCGGCCGGTGCGGCCTACCATCCTCGCTTTCCTTTGATAGTCGGGAAGCGACATGACGGTATGTGCGGAAACCTGTGACACGGCGGTGGAAACCGATAAGCCCGCTTGGACGGCGGTCTTTGCGGTAACCCTGGGCGTCTTTGCCCTCATTACGGCGGAGTTCCTGCCGGCAAGCCTGCTGACCCCCATGGCGGCGAGCCTGGGCGTGACCGAAGGCATGGCAGGGCAGACGGTCACCGTCACGGCGGCGATCGCCCTGGTCACCAGCCTGCTGATCTCGGTACTCACCCGCAATACGGATCGGCGGGTAGTCCTGCTTTCCTTCTCGGTGCTGCTGGTCGCCTCGAACCTGCTCGTCGCGTTCGCGCCGACGCTCGCCCTGGTCCTGCTGGGACGCGTGCTGCTCGGTATCGCGATCGGCGGTTTCTGGACGATGTCCGCGGCCGTCGCCATGCGACTGGTGCCGGAGGCGATGGTGCCACGCGCCCTGTCGATCATCTTCAGCGGCGTGTCCGTCGCCACCGTCGCTGCCGCACCGTTGGGAAGCTACTTCGGACACCTCATCGGCTGGCGCAACGTCTTCCTGATCGCCACCGTCATCGGCGTGCTCGCGTTCTTCTGGCAGCTGATGGTGTTGCCGAAGATGGCGCCGACCGGGACCGCTCGCATGGGTACGCTGGTCGAAGTCATGAAGCGTCCTGTCATGCGCGCCGGCATGATCTCGGTGCTGCTCGTCTTCACCGGGCACTTCGCGTTCTTCACGTATCTGCGGCCCTTCCTTGAAGTGGTCACGGGCGTCGGTGTGAATGGGCTTTCGGTGATCCTGCTCGGTTTCGGTGTCGCCAACTTCATCGGTACCTCGCTCGCCGGGTTCATCCTCGAGCGCAGCCTTCGCATGACTTTGTTGCTGATGCCGCTGGCGATGGGCGTGATCGCCCTCGCGCTGGTCGCCCTCGGTCGTGCGCCGATCGCCGATGCCTTGCTCGTCGCACTCTGGGGCATGGCTTTTGGTGCGGTACCCGTGGCATGGACGACGTGGATCACGAAGACCGTGCCCGACGAAGCCGAAAGCGGTGGTGGCCTGATCGTGGCTGCGGTGCAATTCGCGATCACGCTCGGCGCAGCCGCCGGTGGCCTGGTATTCGATCATTCCGGCGCATCCGGTGTCTTCGTGGGCAGCGGCGTCGTGCTGCTCGTGGCGACGGCGATGATCTTCGTCAGCTTGCGCGATCGTTCCGAGGCGGGCGTGCCGGTGGCGTCGGAGGCTTGATGGTTGTGGGATGATCCGCCGAAGCCGATACACACACGTTTCCGGTGCGATCCTCCCCTCGTCAGAAAGGCGTCCCCGTGGATCTAGACTCGCGTTCGCATGACACCGCGTTTGGCCGCAGGACCATCGTCTTTGCGCTGATCACCCTGGTGTACGTGCTCGTTGCACATGCGCTGGCCTACCTGACGCACGAGTACGCGCATACGGTAACGGCCTGGTCACTCGGATGGATGGCCAGGCCGTTCGATGTCGACTACGGTGCGGCTACCGTGTCCAACATCGTTTTTCTCGGCGATGTGTCGGACAACGTGAGCTACGACCCCATCTTCGCGAGCGGACACGGACCGAGTGCCGCGATGATCGCGCTAGCGGGGCCTTTCCTTGGCAACGGCGTGTCGTATTTTCTTGTCTACGCCCTTACGGGAGCCGCCTGGGTTCGCTCCAGGCGCTACGTGCTGATGTTTCTCTACTGGCTGGCACTCATGTGTGCCGCCAATATCTGGAGCTACGTACCGATCAGGGCGCTGACCACGCATGCGGACATCGCGTTGGCGGCGAAAGGCTTCGGCATCTCGACGTGGTTGCTGTTTCCCTTCGTCATGGCGATTTCCGCCTTCGTGACCTGGCACTTCCTGACGCGGATGGTCGCAAGGGCTTGCGAGCCGATCGTGGCCGGCTCGCTGCCCAACCTCGTCCTCTTCGTCGCTTTCACCGCCTTCTGGTACTTCTCGTTCTTCGGCGGCGATCCAATGAGTGGTTCGTACGGACTGATCTCGCAGATCCTGTCGATCACATCGCGCTACCTGCTGTTCCCGCTTTGCGCGGCGTGGCTGGGCAGTCGTTACGTCGCCCGGTTCATTTCCCCGCGCTGATCAGGGCCTGTTCGAGGTCGGCATGGGCCTCGTCCAGCTTGCGCTGGCGATCCGCGATCTTCTTTGCGCTCTTGCCCTGGTCCTTGGCTTGCTGGAGGTCGCGCTCGTTGGCCGCGACGTCTTCGCGGGCTTTGGCGACCTTCTCGTTGGCGGCGCTTTGCAGGGAGGCTTCCGTGCAGTGGGCCGTCACCTCTGCCAGCGCTGTCTGCAGCCCGCGTACCCGGGACGCGTTGCCGTGGCTCTGGGCGTAGGCGATCTCGGTCTCGATCGACTGGCGTTTGGCGTCGCAACCGGCGGACTGGGCGAGGGCGAGGGCAGGCATGAGGAACGATGTAAACAAGACAGTCGCAATCAAGGCTTTCATGATGTCGCTCCTCCGGATCGACGACCGACCCGCTTCCCTGGAGTTGATGTCATGCCCAGCCTGTCCGTCAAGCGCGTCTACGACGAGCCATCACCGCGTGACGGCATGCGCGTGCTGGTGGACCGGCTCTGGCCGCGCGGCCTGACCAAGGAAAAAGCCGCCGTGGATCTGTGGCTCAAGGAGATCGCGCCGACGCCGACCCTACGCACCTGGTTCGATCATCGGGAAGATCGCTTCGACGCGTTTGCCGAAAACTACCGGGACGAACTCGAACACAATCCGGCGGTGGCCGAGCTGCGGGCACTGGCGAGGAAGCGAAAGGTGACGCTCGTCTACGGCGCGCACGATCCGGCGATCAACCATGCCGTCGTGCTCAAGGCATGGCTGGGCGCCTGATCGCGGGCTGTTATTTTGTGGCGCCGCCCTTAGTGGGTTTCGACAACGCCCGCTGTGCCTGCATCACCTGCTCGTAGTCGGGTGCCGCGACGGTGCCGACATGCAGCGCCGACCGCAGGTTTCCTTGTGCCACCAGCGACACCTCACCCAGGCCACCGTCCTGGGCGGTACTCCACGACGCGATGGCAATCGTATTGTCGCCGTGCGTGTTCAGCAGTCCCGCCGGCAGTTCGAAGTCGGTCTGCGGGCCCACGTCGCTGATGTAGCGGCCCATCTGCCAGCCGTTGATGAAGATGATGGCGCGGTAGTGATGCGGTGCGATGTCATGGATGCGCAGGGCGATAGGCACATCCTGGCCGGCCGGAAGATCGAGGTGGAAGCTCGTACGGTACCAGTCGATGCCGGGTTTGTCGGTCGCGCGGGGCAGGGTGGTCGTTGCCCAGCGAGCATCGCTGAAACCTGGCAGGTGCCAGCCCATGCGTTCGCCGTAGAAGCCACCCGCATTGAACGGGCCGCGTATCGGGTCGGGAAGGTTTTCACCGCCGACGTTGCCCTGGATCTTCCAGCGGATGTCGGTCGCCGCGCCGGCGAAGCTGGCGCCGATCAGGCCGCGCGGTTCGCGGAACGTGCCGCTGTGTTCTTCCTGCAGGTGTCCGGTGTTCTCGACCAGCACGGAGACGACGTTGTCGCCGCCTGCGTTGAGCCAGCGGGGATCGATCGGGAACTGCTGCGCGCCGCTGGGATTGTTGCCGAGGAAATGGCCATTGAGCCAGGCGGTGAAGATGCCGTGGTTGCCTAGGTGCACGCCGGTGTTCGCGCCAAGGAGGATCGCGGTCTCCTTACCCGTCGCCTTGAAGTGGCCGCGATACCAGACGTTGCCGTGATGGAAATCGTAGTCGTCCGCGTCGAGGATCGGCAGCTTATGGTTCCAGTACGGATTGGGGGTGGTCGCGCGGTCCGCGACCTTCCAGGCGCTGTCGTCGAAGGCAGGCGCGATTTCCGGCGCGGCCTCGCTGATATGCCAGGTGGTCAGGCGTGGCAGCGACACCGGCGTCGGCCCGTCGAGGTGACCTTGCAAGCTCGCGGAAGCCGTGACGTTCGCCGCCACGGGCACACCATTCCATGAGAAGTCGTGAGTATCCGGCGTGGCGAACACTTCGATGTCGCCGGCGGTGTCGGTGTCACCGGTGAGTGCGAGGCGATCGCCGTCGTGGGTTGCCGTGCGCGCGAGATAAGGGCCGCGCAGAAGGATCGGCCCGGCTTGCGTCGGCAATTGCCAGAAGCGAATCGCCGCATCGTTGTCGCCGATCAACAGCAGCAGGGTGCTGTCGCCCTGGTGGATGGCGACCCGCGCCAGGCCGTCATGGCGATAGTTGAGACGCAGCGTATGCGTGGCGGCATCCCAGTGCGTGGCGACCTTGCCGTCGATCACCTGCGTGGTCGGCTCGGCGGCATAGCGCAGAACGGTTTCGCCGTCCTCGTCGTGCCGGCCATAAAGCACGGCGATATCGCGGTCGCCCAGCCTCAGCTGCGTCATCAGCTCGGAGGTGGAATAGGCCAGATCCTGCTTGCCGAAGTGGAGGTTGGCCAGCAGCACTTTCGAATCGCGACCGTCGATGCGGATAGCCGTGCCCGGCTGCTGCGGGACAGTCGTCTCGGTCTTCGTGCCGAGGGCGATGCGCATGTGAGTCGCGTCGCTCGATGTATCCGTCACATCGGCGTGTCGCAGGATGTAGAAGCGGGTGCCGTCTTCCGGGTTGATGCGGGCAGTGACGCGAAGGCGCGGGTTGTCGGGCGTAGACGTGGCGACGGCATCAGTGCGCGCAAGCGACGGAACGGCCTGGCTCATGTAGCCGATGAGTTTCTGCTGGTCGTACTTGGAGTTCAGCGTCCGGTTGGCCGTGATCGGTGCACCGTAGTCGTACGAGGTGTAGACCCCGGGGGACGACAGCCAACCCCAGTTGATCCCGCCGTAGGTCATGTAGAAGTTCTGCATGGTCGAGCCGGCGGCGATGTTCGATTCGTAAAACACGCGCTCGAAATCGGGTCCGGTCAGCTTGCGGCAGGCCTCGTATCCCGGCCCACCCCAGACGTCGAATGCACCGCCCTGGAACTCCGGAAAGAACAACGGCGAGCGGGTCAGACGCTTTCGCTCGCTGGCGAAGTCGTAGACGTTGTTCCACCGCTCCGGTCGCGTGCAGTCGAAATCCGCCGGGTACGAGTCGTAGCCAGGCATGTCCACGGCGCCGACGCCGGTAAAGAAGTTGTCGTTGTGGTTGCCGATGAGCGGCACCGTGATGCCGTCGGCGCGCGCCTTATCCTCGATGTCCTGCATGTATTGGCGGCTATCGGCGGAGTCATCGTAAAGCTCGTTCTCGACCTGATAGAGCAGTACGGTGCCCCGGCCATCGGTGAACTGGTGACGCGCAAGAATGCGATCGATCTCGGTCATCCACTCGCGATAGGCGGCGGTATAGTCCGGTGCGGTAGAACGCGGTTTGCCCGCGGTCGTGACCAGCCAGCCGGGAAAGCCACCTGCATCCGTCTCCGCGTTGATGTACGGGCCCGGACGCGCGATGACGTAGATACCTGCGTCGCGTGCCATGTCGAGAAGACGGTCAACATCACGGATACCCGAGAAGTCGTAGACCCCGCGTCGCGGCGAGTGATATCCCCAGTCGAAGTAGATCTCCACGGCATTGAAGCCGGCGGCCTTCATCTTCTGCAGAACGTCGGCCCAGAGATCAGGGGAGGGCAGGCGCCAGTAGTGAAACGAGCCCGACCAGAGATACGTGGGTTTGCCATCGATGATCAGCGAGTAGCGGTCGTAGGCGATGGTGTGCGCGTGTGGTGAGGGTGCTGCCGCTGCAGCTGCTGTGGGCGTCAGCGATGCCGCGGGCGAAGGAGCTTGCATTGGCTGGCCTGCCGGCGCTTGAGTGGCCTTCGCCACCACGAGGGCGCTCGACAATGTCAGGGCGAGCAGCCCCAGGCTGACCGAGCGCGCAGCAAGACGGCCAGACGGCCCCTGAAAAGCAAACATCCCCAACCTCCGATCGACGACGGCGCGCCCTGTGGCATTCCCCGGAGGTTGGGGTATTTTGGGCATATTTGCAAATTTGGGTATTTGTCAGCTCATGCCGCCATCGACCTCAGCTCTTGTAGGAGCCGATTCATCGGCGATCACCCGCCGCGACAACGCCCCAGCCAGCCCCCAAGCCGCCACCCCCACCAACGGAATCCCCGCCACCCAAGGCAACGAAGCCGCCACGGCAAACAACATCGTCCCACTGGCCGGCCCGACTGTATCCTTCAGATCGTTCGCCACTGACACCGCTGCCATGTACGTCGCCCGCGTCTTCGGCGCCGCCAGTTCGTTCACGGCCGACGGAATCAACGGCCCGCAAAGAACGTCTGCCGCGGAGAAGCACGTCATCGCCACGACCAGCGCGATCAGGCTGGGCGACGCAAGCAGGACACTGAAAGCCACGATCAGGATCGCCGCACTGGCAAGGACCAATACGCGTGCGCTGATCCTTTTGGTGAGACGAGTGACCGGTATCAGCAGCACGGACGTCAGCAGCGCGCCGAAGGTGAAGAGCAGGCCCACGCCCGACGGGCTCAGCGTGCCCGACGCATGCACGCTCAAGGGCAGCACGGTTTCCACCCAGCTTCCCGATAACTCGAGCAACATGAAACACAGCAGCAAGCCGCCGAGTCGGCGATCGCGAAGGGCGGGAAGCAAGGCCGAGAAGCCTTCCTCGTCATCGTCTTCCTCATCGCTGGCACCGATGCCTCGCGTCTCGGGTAGCAGGAAAGCGACCAGTGACGCCGCGATCAGCAGCGCGACAGCCGAGCCGACGAAGACCGTGCTCAACGACCGCAAGACAAGCCATGCGCCAAGCGCAGGCCCTATCGCGCGCCCGATGCCGGAAAGCACGCGGGCCACGGCGAAGTAGTGTCGCGTCTCGTCTTGCGGGACGACGTCACCGATCACGGTGAAAGCCGTGGGGTGCAAGACGCTCTCGAAGACGCCGATCAGCAGGAGCACCGCCGCCGTTGCAATCACACCGTGGCAGAACGACAGCAGCAGGAAGCCGCCGCCGACACCCAGGGTCGAGGCCAGCAGGACGGGTTTGCGACCGAGGCGATCGGCGATACCGCCGAGTAAGGGTGTGGCAAGCAACTCACCGCCGGCGTAGCAGCCGAACAGGACGCCGATCCAGGCCGTAGGCACGCCGGCGTCTTTCTGCGCCCATAGGGCAAAGAAAGGCAGCATCACGCCGTCGCCGATACTGATGAAAAGGAAGAGGAGGGCGGCGAGGGACGCCGGCTTTCTGAGAAGGGTAAGCAGGTTCACGTTTTCAACTCCACGCAGCGACCAGCCACCACGAGGGCAACTGGACAGGATGCGCGTTGGTTGACGTAAACGCTTACGGCCGCCGGAGATGGCGACGGCGCGAGGTTAGCAGCGCCGCCGGCCTGTGCCAAGGGGTATCACGCGTGGAAAGGCACCCAGAACGTCTTCACGGTTACGTTGAGCATGCCCGACTTCACCGACGGATCTTCCGTGGCGATCCTGACGGCTTCTTCGAAATCCGCCGCCTTGAAGATGGTCATGCCACCGTCCTCCAGGACGCCGTTGAGGCCACCGGCCTTTTCCATGAAGGGACCGCTGAGGATCGTCTGGCCTTTCTCCTGCATCTGATCCATGTAACCCACATGGACCATGAACTCGGGTTGCTCGTTGTACTTCACGCCAGGCACCCACTTCGGGCCGGGGGTCTGGAAGGCTACGTAATAGTGCGGGCCGTTTTCGTCGATCATTTTCAGGTGCTCCGGGGTAAGAAAATTAAGGGAATGGATGACGCATGCGGGGCTACGATCGTTTGCGTAGTGCTCGGCGGATCGTGGAGACGTTTGGGCGCTTGCATAGTGTCTCCAGTTGGAGACACTATATGTCTGCGCATTCGTTGAAGCGAACGCTTTTCAGGAACACCATGCCGACAAAGTTTGCTCCGTTCGACGTCGCCAGCTATCTCGACAGCGACGAGGCCATTGCTGCCTATCTGAACGAAGTCCTGGCCGAAGACGACCACGACTTGCTTCTCTCTGCTCTCGACGATATCGCGCGAGCCCGTGGCATGACCGAGGTGGCCGATGCTGCTGGCGTCACGCGACCTGGTCTTTACAAGGCACTCAAACCGGGCGCCAAGACTGGATTTGTCACTGTCAGGAAACTCGTGAGTGCGTTGGGTCTGCGAATTATGTTCGTGCCTGATGCGTCGGCGATTTCGCTAACAGCCGCCGAGACAAAGCCTCGCAAGTCGGATCGCGTTCGTGCTGCGGCGGCGGTTGCTAAGCCGAAACGTGTGGTGCGGCGAGCAAAAGAAATCTGACGAGGGCTCAGCTCGTCAGATCTGCTTTACGCCGCCATCGACGACAAGTTCAGCGCCATTGACGTAGCTGCTGTCATCGCTGGCGAGATAAAGGGCGGCCTTGGCCATGTCTTCTGGCGTGCCGAGGCGGCCGGACGGCACGGTGCTGGTCAGCGCGGCTTCCTGGAACTCCACCGGCACGAGGCGATCGAGCGCAGGCGTGGACGTATGACCCGGCGAAAGCACATTGATGCGAATGCCGCGGTCCTTCAGGTCGACGATGGCCGAACGGACGAACGCACGCAGTGCGCCCTTCGTCGCGCCATAAACCGAGAAATTCGGGATGCCCGAGAAACCGGCGATGGAGCCCGTGATGATGACCGACGCGCCGTGAGACAGCAGCGGAAGCGCCTTCTGCAGGCCGAAGATGATCGCGCGGACATTGGTGTTGAACGTCGCTTCGTAGTGCTCTTCGGTGATTTCACCGACGGGCACGAACTCGGCGAACGCCGCGTTGAGCATCAGGACGTCGATCTTGCCGGCCTCTGCTTTGACCTGCGCATAAAGCTTGTCGAGGTCGGCTAGCCGGGTGACATCCGTCTGCACGGCGGTAGCGGCCGAACCGATGGCGGCGGCCGACTTATCCAGTTCCACCTGACGGCGGCCGGTGATGAAGACCTTCGCACCTTCGTCGGCAAACTGCTTCGCTGCGGCAAAGCCGATGCCGCTGTTTGCGCCAGTGATAACGGCGACCTTTCCACTGAGTTTCGACATGTTCGACTCCTGGCTGCTTCTTGGTGGGGATGGTGTGCGCAGCGTTGCTGCGACCCCCAAGAAACTGCGGACGATCCTTGCGTCCACCAGTGCAAACGAACGCATATGATTTATTCCTGGCGTGCTTGCCCGGTGGCGTACCGGGTCCGGGGCGCGACACGTGCCCCCACCCGGATTCACCGCCGGGTGACGCCGTCTCAACATCTCTTGGTTGATCGTCTTGGCTCTCGATGGGATGGAGCGGCCAATGAAATCACCCAAGCGCGGGGATACGGTTCAATGGGAAACCTCCCAAGGCACGACCACGGGTAAGGTCGAGCGCAAGCTCACCACGCCGGCCAGGATCAAGGGTCACGCCGTCGCGGCTTCGAAAGACAACCCTGAGTATCTGGTGGTAAGCGACAATACGGGGGCGCACGCTGCACACAAGGCCGAGGCTCTCACGAAGACGCGCGGAAAATAGCGCTGCGCGAGTCGTCAGCCGGTCGTCCATTCCGCGCGCAGGCGACTGGCTTGCTCCTGGATGGCAGAGATCTGTTCCGCTGAAAAGCGCTCGAGTGAGCGCCACTGCAAGGCCGCTCGCGGGTGATTCCAGAACCGGGCACGGTGACGCTCGAGGAAATCCCAGTACAGCGTCGTAAACGGGCAGGCGCGATCGCCTACTGCTTCGCCGGGCTTGTATCGACATCCCGCACAGTAGTTGCTCATGCGGTCGATGTAACGTCCCGAGGCCGCATAGGGCTTCGACACCATGCGGCCGCCGTCAGCGAACTGACTCATGCCGAGGGTGTTGGGTGCTTCGACCCATTCGACAGCGTCGACATAGATCGCCAGGTACCACTCGTGGATCAGGGTCGGTTTCACCCCGAGGAGCAGGGCGAAGTTGCCGGTCACCATTAACCGCTGGATGTGGTGCGCATAGCCAGTCCGAAGCGTCTGGCCGATAACTTCCTTCATGCAGTTCATGTCGGTGTTGCCCGTCCAGTAGAAGTCCGGAAGGGAGCCATCGGCGCGAAGCGCGTTCGAACCAAGAAGGCGCTCGGGCGAGAGCCAGTAAACACCGCGCACGAATTCACGCCAACCCAGAATCTGTCGGACGAATCCCTCGACGGACGACAAGCTGACCTTGGCTTCCCTGAAACGCTCCAGCGCGCCTTCAATGACTTCCATCGGCGACAGAAGTCGCAGGTTAAGAGCGGTCGACAGGCGCGCATGGTAGAGCCACGTTTCCCCGGTCCACATGGCATCCTGCCAGTGGCCAAATGCGGGTAAGCGGTTGTCGAGAAAGTCGAGGAGGGCGTTATTCGCCTGCTCGCGCGTGACCGGCCAGTCGAAAGCATCCAGCTCGCCGGGATGATCGGGAAACGTGGACGCGATATCGGCGATGGCCGATTGCGTGATGGTATCGGGAGTGAAGGAGAGAGGGCGCGGCACCCAGCCCGGACCTTGCCGGCCGAAGCTGCCCCGGTTGTCCGCATCGTAGTTCCATTTGCCGCCGACGGGTTTGCCATCGTCATCGAGCAGGATGGCGTGCCTCTGCCGCATCCAGCGATAAAACAGCTCCATGCGAAGCTGCGTTTTGCCTTTGGCCCACTGGCCGAAGTCCTCGGTGGATACGAGGAAGTGCCGGTCCGGTCGTTCGACATACTCCACGCCACAGGCCTTCGCGACGGCCTTGATGCCTTCGCGCAAGCGGTGCTCGCCGGGACGCACGATCACCAGGCGGCGCGGCTTGAGTTCACGGAGTTGCGTTGCGAGAAGGTCGACCAGGTCGTCGGGGCCCGCGTCCGCGAGCCGGGTATACGTCAGCGGAACCTCGTCGGCGTCGAGCCCGGCCGCGAAATGGCGCATCGCCGCCAGGAAGAGCGCGCTTCGGGCCTTGTGCGACCACACATGCTCGGACTCACCTTTTCGCTCGGCCATCCACACCCGGTCGGTCGTGGCATCGAAGTCATCGAAGGCGGACGAGTCACGGTTGAGCTGGTCGCCGAGGACGACAATGAGGTGGCGCATGGCAGGAGGTCCGGCGGGGGCAGGGCGCCACTGGAACAGTAGCTGCGTCAACCTGGAGCGAAGCGGATCGCCGTTGACGTACGATGCGATCCTGGCGCCAGGAATCTTAACCGAGGGGACACCATGACGTTTCATCTGAAAGCGCTTTCGCGGTTCTCGACGTACGTGCTGCTGTGTCTGGCCATCGGTTCCGCGCAGGCCGCCCCGTTCGATACCGCCAAGGCATCGATGGAAACCATGCAGATCCCCAGCCACGGATCGCCGATGAACGCTCTGGTCTACGTGGCGGCGGGCGCCGGTCCGCATCCGGTGGTGATCCTGCTGCACGGCTTTCCCGGCAACGAGCGCAACCTGGATCTGGCGCAGGACATGCGTCGGGCAGGATGGGACGTCCTGTTCTTCAACTACCGCGGATCGTGGGGCACGCCGGGGGATTTCTCCTTCGCGCACAGCATCGAGGATGTCGCTTCGGCTATTGCCTATCTGCGCCAGCCTGAAAACGCTAAGCGGCTGCGGCTGGATCCGTCGCGCATCGTGCTGGTAGGTCACAGCATGGGCGGCTTCATGGCCGTGCAGGCTGCTGCCGCCGATCCCGCGATCAAGGGCGTCGGCATGATCTCAGCCGCGGATCTTGCCGGCCGGTTCGTCGAGATGCAGGCACAAGGGTCAAAGGACGACGCGGTAAAGAAGATGGGCGCTGCACTGGGCGAAGAGGGCATGGCGCCGCTTGCCGGCTGCACACCCGATGGTCTCGCCAGAGAGCTTGCCGACCACGCAAGCGGTTGGGCATTCGGCTCCATGGTCGGTGCGCTCAAGGATCGCCCGGTCTTCGTGATCACCTCGGATGATGGACTGGCCCCTGCCGATAACGCCTTCGGCTCGGCGCTGCGCCAGGCTGGCGACAAACAGGTGACGACGCTCCATCTGCCCACTGACCACGCGTATTCCGATCAGCGTCAGGAGCTCTCGCGTGCCGTGCTCAAGTGGCTTGCCACCCTAAGGTGAATCGGGACGGCTCAGTACCGGACGTCGAGGGCATCGCACAACCGCAACATGGCCCGGCCGATGCCGCGCTTCGGCTGACTCTCGTCGGAGGGCAGCATGACGACGACCATGAGCGCCGCTTTCTCGACCTCTTCGAGACCCATCTCGGAGGCCTGACTGCGCAGGAGGTAAGCCCGAAAACGGGCTTCCTCCATGTCGCCCTCAATCATCGCCCGACCGATCGCTGACGCATCCTTGGCGAGGCGGTCGCGGGTAAGGGTGATGTCTCGGTCGATGGTGGCCATGGGTCGAGAGTAGGCCGCTCGTTGCGTGGAGGGCATCCATCGTGCGGCGTATATCGAAGGCCTATTCGCATATACTTGCGTACTTGCAACTAATGCACAGAGGAGTACTATTGCGCCTATGCATAAGCTACCTCCAGGCACCCATCCGCTAGCCGCCGAGCTCATGGGCGTGCTGATGCCCATCATCAAAGACAGCCAGGCTGGCGTCGCTGCGGTCATGGCGGGCTTCGACCTGACCTTTTCCCAGTTGCGCATGCTGTGGATCCTTGATCACGCCGGCTCAGACCTTGCGGTCAACGAGCTGGCCGAGCAGGTCTCCCTGTCTCTCCCCGCGGCCGGACGCGCCGTCGACGGCATGGTCCGCATCGGCCTGCTGACGCGGCGGGAAGACGAGGTCGATCGCCGGATCAAGCGCATCGGCCTGGCCGACCCCGGCCGCGAAACCCTCGAGAAGATCGGACGCGCCCGTGGGCAGTCGGCCGACCGCTTTGTCGAGGCGCTGAGCAAGGAAGAGCAGGCCGCACTCGCCGGCGCCCTGGCCACTCTCGGTGCGCTAACCCGTAAACATTTCGCCGCCCCCACCGGCGCCTCTTGCTCGCCTCCGGAAAAATCCGCATGAACGCTCCCACCAAAACCGATGCGCCACCGGCGCTCGATCGCCGGTTGCTGAGCATCGCTTCCGTCGTCGTGCTCGGCAGCTTCATGTCGATCCTCGACACCACCATCGTCAACGTCGCCATTCGCGAGTTGTCGCACTCGTTCGGCACATCGCTGTCGGTCACGCAGTGGATTTCCACCGGTTACATGCTTGCCCTCGCCACGGTGATTCCGCTGACGGGATGGGCTGCCGATCGCTTCGGCACCAAGCGCCTGTACATCGGTTCAATCGCCTTGTTCGTGCTCGGCTCCGCGTTGTGCGGGCTGGCCTGGTCGGCGACCTCGCTGATCGTGTTTCGTGTGCTGCAGGGCTTCGGCGGCGGCATGATCATGCCTGCCGGCATGACGATCCTTTCCCACGCGGCAGGGCGAGAACGCATGGGGCGTGTCATGGGCCTGGTCGGCATCCCCATGCTGGTCGCGCCGATCGTCGGTCCTATTCTTGGTGGCTGGTTCGTCGACGATCTCTCGTGGCGCTGGATCTTCTTCGTCAACCTGCCGATCGGCGTGATCGCGTTGTTCGCGGCCTCGCGTTTCCTCGATCGCGATGAGCCCAAGCCGCATCATTCGCTGGATTGGCGTGGCTTGCTGATGCTCTCGCCGGGCCTGGCGATCTTCGTCTACGGTCTGGCGGAGACGGCTTCGGGTGGTGGTTTCACCCGGCCCGACGCCGTCGGTGGCGTGCTGCTGGGCCTGGCCCTGGTCGTTGGCTTTATCTGGCATGCACGCCGTAAAGAAGGCGCCCTGATCGACGTACGTCTGTTCGGCACGCGTATCGTCGGCGCCGCGGCATCCACGTCGTTCTTCTTCGGCACGGCGTTCTTCGGCACGGCGCTGTTGCTGCCGCTGTACTTCCAGCTGGTGCGTAGTGAGTCCGCGCTGCACGCCGGCCTGTTGATGGCAGCCCAGGGCATTGGCGCGATGATTTCCATGCCGATCGCCGCACGACTCACTGACAAGACCGGTCCGGGCCGCATCGTGCTCGTCGGTCTGAGCATGACAGGGCTGGGCCTGCTCGGCCTCACCCAGATCCAGAGCGACACGCCGATGTGGATGGTCGAAGGCATGTTGTTCCTGCTGGGTATCGGCATGGGCTCGACGATGATGCCGTCGATGACGGCCGCGCTGAGCAGCCTGCAGCGTCACGAGATCGCGCGCGTCACCAGCGGCATGAACGTGGTGCAGCGGGTGGGTGGTTCGGTGGGTACGGCGCTGCTGGCCGTGGTGCTGTCGCACCAGATCGCCAGCGTGATGCCGTCCACCGGTGTGCAGGAATCCGGCCTGGCCGGTGCCCGCGCGATGAGCCCCGCGGCGCACGCGGCGATCCTGCCCGCGCTGGGTCGGGCCTTTGGGCACACCTTCGTCTGGGCACTCGGCGTGGTCGTGCTCGGTTTGATCGCGGCGGCCTTCCTGCCGCGCAAGCGGGCGGTGCACAACACCGAGCAGGCCGCCGCGGCGACCCTGGTGGACTAGATCGGTCAGTCATGGTGCATCGAAAGACCACGTTTTTGGTTCTTTTCGATGCACCGGGCCGAGCGCACCATGATGGCTCCTCCAAGGAGCCATCCTGATGAGCAAGATCCTTTTTTCAGCCCTGCTGGCCGTCGCTGCCCTGTCTTCCGTGACGGTGACCCACGCCCACACGGCGGGCGATTCGGTCAAACCCAACTTCTCTCACGCCATTCCCAACATCCCGGGCAAGTCGCTGGTGGCCGTCGAGGTGTCGTATCCCCCGGGTGGTGCGTCGCAACCGCACACCCATGCGAAGTCCGCCTTCATCTACGCCTATGTCGTATCGGGCTCGATCGAGAGCCAGGTGAACGACCAGCCTGCGCACGTTTACACCGCGGGGCAGGCCTTCTACGAAGAGCCCGGCGCGCATCATCGGATCAGCCGTAACGCGAACAAGACCGAACCGGCCAAGCTGCTCGCCGTGTTCGTCGTCGATACCGCAGACACTGCGCTGACTACGCCACAGGATGCGGGTGGGGCCAAGTAATCGTAGGTACGACGATCCTTGGCATGACTCCTCCCGACAGCGCGATGGCGCACAAAGCCACGCAACTGCTGCGCGATACGGCAAGCGATCTACATCATCGAAATGGACGTCCAAAAGAGTTGGGCGGATACCGCGGTGAACATCTGCAGCCAGGAAGGACAAACGACACGCATATTCGGCAGGGTGGCCCCCTTTGTGGCGGGGTGCCCACTCAGGGGGAGTGATTTCAATCGTGTTCATGGCATGCTTCGCGGCATCCAGACCACCCCCTAGGGGAATCAGTGAACGGAAGCGCCGCGCGATGGAATGCATGGGGGCAGTATTTTGCGGTGGCCGCCGCTTACGCTGCCTGTTATGAGGTGACACGTCATGTGTCGTTCTCCCACTGGACCCTGACGGCCGGGCTCCGGCTGGCCTGCCTCCTTTTCCTGCCGACGCGTTATTGGCTGGCGCTCGCTGTGGGCGAGACACTTCCCCTGATCGAGAGCGCGCTGCTTTGCATGCCGAAGCTGGGCGGGGCATGGGCCGTCTCGGCGTCCATACCGATGATTGTTCTTTTCATGGGCTTCGTAAAACCCTTCCTGCAACGATGGCCGTTGCGCGGCGACGATGGTCGCGTGCGGATGAGCGTCATCCTCACAGCGACGCTCGCCTGCGCGATCATCTCTGCCGTGTCGACATCGGTGACGCTCGCCACCGCGCTTCTGGCTGCGCCAGAGGCCTGGCCGGGCATCTCGGTGAAGGCTTATTTCTGGGCGTATCTGCTCGGCGCCTATCTCGGTGCATTGATCTTCGCGCCCGCCGTTCTCGCGCTGTATGAGCGCTCAGAAGCCCTTGTGCAAGTGACATGGGCATCGGTATGGCGCAGTGGCCTCATCCGTGATGCGGTGTCCTGGGCGTTGCCGACGTTGGTCGTGCTGAGCTGGCTGGCGCTTGTCACCACGAACGACACCGTTCGTCAGCTGGCCCGCCTGACCATGATGCTGCCCGTCCTCGGCCTAGCCTTGAGGCACGGGTGGCATGGCAGTGCGTTCGGTGGGATGGGGGCGAGCGTGGCCTTGGCCGCCAGCGGTACCGTCTTGCTGGACCCTGCGATGATCCAGTGCCAGGTGGTCCTGGCACTGTTCATTTCCTCGATGTTGCTCGTCGGCGCGCGTGCACCCGCTATGGCGACGTGCGCTCCGGCGGTACAACGCAACTCGTAGAAGGGCGGTTACTCAAGGGCCCTTGACGCTGCATTCCGCCGGGTTGTTGCAATCGTGTATGGCCATGAGCCGCATGGTGCCATCCGGCTGGGGAGCGGCGGCGACCTTCACCGCACCGTCCGAATAGACCTGCTCACTGTTCGCCTGGGTCGCGGCATTCCAGACGCCTTCGTTCGGCGTGGCCCAGCGACTGGCATCGACGCCGACGGGCAGGCTGATGATCTCTGCACCGGCATACGCGACGGCACCCCGCACGGTTCCCGACGCATCGTTCACCTGCACGAAGCGCAGGCCCGGACGCTCGAACACGTAGACGTGGTAATGCGGACTCGCACTGACATCGGTAGCGTTCGGCCAGGACTGGCCAAGCCCGGTACCGGTGCCGGTCGATGCCTGGGCCATCGCGGTACCACCGCATGACACGGCGAGCAGCGCGGCGATCGAAAGAGTGGTGCGAATGACTGGATACATGGACAGCTCCGTGAGTTTGGACGAAGACCCCGACACACCTGGTGGTCGTCGCCGATTATGTCATCGCAAAAAAGAAACCCCTTGAATAACCAAGGGGTTTTTTCGGCACGGAGCATGGCATTACGTTGCGGTGATGCTGTGGTGCACGTTGAACAGATTCGTCGGGTCATAGCGCCGTTTCGCAGAGGACAGCCTGCCGACGTTGTCACCCCAGAAGGCGTGCTCCCAATCAGCGAGGAAGTAGTCACTTTCGGAGACATACGAGCCGAGCTTCGTGCCTAGTCCGCGCAAGGCCGCGGTGGCATGCTCGACGGCGTCGGCTTCCCTGCGTGCCTTATCGGCATCGACGTTCGCTCCCGGCATGCCGGGAAAAGCGGGGTCGCCTCCCGCAGCGATGATGACCAGTGCAAAGGCATCGGCGGCCTGCGCGTTGGTCGCGGTATCGCGCGAGCGCACGCGTACGTCGTCAGCCGCGCCGAACAAGCCCTTGTTGAAATGCAGTCCGACTTCGTGATGCTGCGAGGCATCGAACAAGGATCTAGCCAGGCGATCCTGTTGACCGGCGGCAAGCAAACTACCGGGCAACCACAACGACTGATACGCGTGGATCGTCCAGCCCGCCTGTTCGCGATCCCCGGCCCAGATCATATGCGACAGCGGGGCGTCTTTGCGATCGTCGTTCGCAATGAACTGGGGCGCCTTCTCGCGAAAGAACGCCGCATCCCAGAAGTGCCGCGCCGGTAGGGCCACCGCGCTGATCGGTTGGACGATCACGTATTCCGGGTGGTGGGCGAGCCAGTCCTTGAACGGCGCCCACGTCGCCTCGGCTTCGTCCTTGGACAGGCCCTGGAACACCATCGAGATACCCAGTGCGTTTCCGTCCAGCAAGGTCATCTGTTCGCCCCAGTGCGGATTGCACAAGGCGTCGGCATAGAAGCGCATGGCCTGGGCGATCAGTGCCTGGAAGCTCGCATCGTCGGGCGCCTTGATGCGACCGTGCATGCCGCCAAACACATCGGGCAGGTCGAAGGTGCGCAGCGTCACGCGCGTGATGACACCGAAGCTGCCACCACCGCCGCCCTTCAGTGCCCAGAAGAGGTCGGGGTTGGTGCAGGCGTTTGCGATCAGTACCTTGCCATCGGCCGTGACGACTTCGGCTTCGAGCAGATTGCTGGCAGCCGTGCCGAACGCCTTGGAGAAACTACCGAAGCCACCGCTCTGGATCAGTCCAGCTACGCCCACGGTGGTGCAACCGCCGCCCTGAACATACCGGCCGGCCTTGGTGGTGACTGCGTCGTACGCATCGATCCACATGCAGCCGGCCCCCATGCTGACAGCGTGCTGCGGGGCCTGCTTGCCGGTGCAACCCTGGCCGACGAAGGCGTCGTGGAGCTGGATCTGCCGGAGCCGGCGTGTCCATACCAACAGGGAGCCGGCCGCGTTGGAGGTGCCCTGATAGCTGTGGCCACCGCCTTTCACCACGAGGCGAAGGTGGTTCGTGCGCGCGAAGTTGATCGCCGCGACCACATCCGTCGTGGATTCGGCCGCTACGGCATAGACGCTGGGCTGCGACGTCCAAGCACCGAACCAGCCACTGGTCTGGGTTAGCGACGGCTCGTCGCCCAGGTAGAAAGGGTTGCCGAGGTGGGCCATCGCTTCCTTCGTTGCTGCCGCAGGGGCGTCAGGCGCGAAGGGCGACTGGACCTTGATCAGACGGTTACCGACTTGCTTACGCAGGCGCTCCCAATGATCGGCGTCCGGCCAGGTGGCATCGATCGCGCGAGGGGCCACGGCAGTGCGACCCTGTGACGGCGACGACCAGGCGAGGGCAGCCCGGTTGAAGGCGAGGGCGTATGGGACGAGTGGCAGGACCAGGCCGGCCTTGAGCAGGGTGCGTCGACGCATGAGCTTCTTCCTTCGTAGGCCAGTGGCGATACGTTAGGCGCTTGGGCGGCGGCGTGTCAGGCGGGAAGGGACGAGGTGGGGCGGTTTAGGGACGAGTGGTGGGGTGGGAGGGACCAATGCAGCGGCAGGCGCTCGGCCCATTGCTGCTCTATTCGAGCGACGTAACGACGACCACGGGGTGATCATCTTTGCTCGCCCTGGATTCGTAGGCCCTGCATTGGCTGAGCCAGCGCTCCGCGACGTCGTCCGGCGTCCAGCTGGGGTGGGCGTAAATCTGATGGACAAGTTTGTTGTGGGTATTCGTAGCGGTGACTGAGCGTTGATGTCCTTCTGGTGTGGCAGCTTCGATCGGCGCTTGAAGCTGCGTTTGAGCGGCAATACCAGCGTCGCGGGTGCGGGCGACGTTCCGGTAGATTTCTGGCCCTGATGAGCAGGGCGGCAGGATGACTGTCCCCATCCGTGCTCGCACGATCGGTGCTTGCGAGGCCAGGAGGAAAATTATCAGGACGAGTGCAGCGGTCCTTTGCATAGTGATTATCCTGAGCATTGAGCGAGTGATGCGTTAGAGCAGTGGCATGGTTGCATTGGCGTATGATGCGCGCCAGTTCACGGAGACAGTTGTGAACCGTACGACGACTTCGGACATCCTATGCGACTTTCTGGGTCGGGATCGCCATCGCTTTGCCATGAAGCAGAGCGCTAATCACTCTTCCCACACTGGGGATCACCGGTTTCGTCACACACCAAGGCGAACGATGGCGTCTCTTAATGGAGAAACGTGATGAGCCAGCAAGATCGCACCACCCAACATTCCGCCAACGGCGTTGGTGGCTCGAACAATCCGGCCGCGAATCCAGGTCAGGACAAACCGGCGAAACGCGAAGGCGACCAGACCGGTCAAAAGAGCAAGGAAGACGTCGGCCGCGGTGACGCCGATCAGAAAGGCCAGCAAAATCCCGACAAGGGCAGTCAGCGGTAAGCGTCAGCCGCGGATTTGTGTTTCCACAGTCCGGGATGCCAGCGCGATGGCATCGAGCAGCTCTCTCACCCCGAAAGGCTTGGCCAGTCGCACCGCACGGCTAGGAATGCCTTCGACGTCCTCAAAGGGGCGGGAAGAGATAACCACCAGGGCGATGTCCTCCCGGGACGCCAGCTCGCCGAGGATGGGGGCCTGCTGATCGCCACTGCCAGACGGCAGCGTGGCGTGGCAAACCGCGACCCGGATCGTGGGCACCGAATCCAGCGTGGTCATCGCCGTTTCGAAATGCCCCGATACCGCCACCGAAAACCCCCGCGCCGACAACACCTCGGCGGCCATCTCGGCCAGTTCGCGGTGCGGGTCGAGAATAAGGACGGTCGGCTGAGTCATGGCGCAGTATGCACGCCTGCGATAGGGTGCGGCGGAATATTTTTTTCCAGCGAGCCATGCCCACGGAATGGCGCTGGCACGGGGCTGCGAGACACCCTTTAGCCCCCTCGGCTGAAGGTGAAGGAGTGACTCCGGGGTATGTTCCTAAGGCGGTGCCCGAGGGGTAATCCGGGCCCCGGCGCCACGGGATGCGTCGTATAGTGGGAATTCCTGCGCGAGACAGACCGAAACTGCAATGTGGCGCTGGCAGGATGAACCCCTGCCTCAATCGGATCGTCCCGATGACTACCGATGCAAGCACCGCCGTCGTGCCCTATGCACGCGTCGACGAACTGGGCAGCTGCCTTGTCCATGGGCTCGCGGTGGGACTCAGTATCGCCGGGCTCGTCGTGATGGTCATGAAGGCCACGTCGTATGGCGGGGCCGTTGCCGTGTTCGCCAGCGTCCTCTACGGCGCCACGTTGATCTTCCTGTTCTCCGCATCGACGCTCTATCACGCCTTTCAGCATCGCAGCGCGCACGCGCTCCTGCGGACACTGGATCACCTGGGCATTTACTGGCTGATCGCCGGCACCTATACGCCCTTCGCGCTCATCGCGGTGCCGGGAGTCTGGGGCGTCAGCCTGTTCAGCGTGATCTGGCTACTGGCCATTGCCGGCAGCGTGCTAGAGCTCGGCATCCTGCAGCGGTATCACCACGCGGCGGTGTTCATGTATGTCGCGATGGGGTGGGGCGCGATCGCCGCGTTCCAGCCGCTGGCTGCCCATGTGCCCAAGGCTGGATTGGTGCTGTTGGTCGCCGGCGGTGTGGCGTACACCGCCGGCGTCCCGTTTTATCTGGCGAAGCGATTGCCGTTTCACCACTCGCTATGGCATCTGTTCGTGCTGGCGGGGAGCGTGCTGCACTACTTCGCCGTGTTTCTTTACGTGTTGCCCAGGCCTGCGTAGACCAGCCTGACGAAGTCTTGGATACGTAGCATGTGGCCCCGCAGTAGAATCATGCCGCGTGCCCAGGACGTCCAAGACCGATTCATGATCTGGGCCATAAGCACTTTCTATAATTGAGACGCCATGCTGCTGCGACACATTCGCTACTTCCTTGCCGTCGCGGAGCACCAGAACTTCACGCGTGCGGCCGAGGCGTTGCACGTGTCGCAACCCACCTTGTCGCAGCAGATGAAGCAGCTGGAAGACACCTTGGGTGCGCAGCTCCTCGACCGGACGGGGCGGACCATCCGGCTGACCGACGCAGGCGAAGCCTATGCGCAATACGCGCGTCGCGCCCTGCAGGATCTCGATGCCGGCAAGCGCGCTATCCACGACGCGCAGGACCTGACGCGTGGCGACCTCCGGCTGGCCATGACGCCGACGTTCACTGCCTACTTGATCGGCCCCCTGGTGGCGCGCTTCAACGCGAGGTACCCAGGCATCAACCTCAGCGTGACGGAGATGAATCAGGATCAGATCGAGGCCTTGCTCGCGCAGGACGAGCTCGATATCGGTATCGGTTTCATGGACGCGCGTTCGGCGGAGATCGAAAGCCAGGCATGGTTTGTCGAGACGCTCGCGCTGGTGGTGGGCAAGGGGCATCCCTACGCCACGCGGCAGGAGCCGCTATCGCTTCGTGAGTTCGCGAAGGAACCGCGCGTTCTGTTGAACGGGGATTTCGCCACCCGGATTCATATCGATCGCCACTGCCAGCAGCAGGGGATCAAGCCGCCTATTGCGATCGAGGCCAATTCGGTCAGCGGGATTATCGAGATCGTGCAGCATAGCGATCGTCTTGCGACGGTGCTGCCGGAAGCAGTTGCCCAGCATCACCCAGGCCTTTGCCCGGTTCAGTTGGTCGATGCGATGCCCGAGCGGACGGTGGCGCTCCTTCAACGCAAGGATGCGTATCGGACGGCGGCGTGTCGTGCGTTTGTGGCGTTGGCCACGTCGTGGACTACAGACAACTTCAAGTTGATTTGATACGGTCTTTCCGTTGCCTGCGCTGTCGCTGTCGAAGCCTCGCAGGCAACCATCGCTCTATGCGGTGAGAAGCGCGGGTCAGAGGTGTTCGAGCACCGCTGACCCGCTAACCAAAACCAACTCTAAGGAAGTTAGTCATGGCTGCCACCGATCATACGGTGTTCGTTCGCCCGCCGAATCCCCCCGGCGACATCCCCACCGGTTACCGGGCGCTCTGCGGTCCTCGCAGAGACGGTTGAAGAACCGCGGCGTAAGCCGTTCTCCTGAGTTTTTCCCGGCCGAGCAACGCGGCACGTCGCCGTGTGGACCCGGGAATCAGGGGCTGGCGCCGTACACACTTCGTCAATCAAGCCGCACGGCGCCCGGACACGGGCAGCCGATGAACCCGCGATTCCGTGTGATCCGCGGCACGTTGCGCAGTGCGTGACGTGCCGCACCTGCGGGCGGGGCGGCGTTTAAGGAGAATCTCATGTCTGGTTCGAAAGAGAGTCATTCGGGGGTGGGGTTTCATTACCACATTGACCCCGAAGCGACGGCGCACGACCTGATGAATGAAGCGACCGAGTGGCTTCAGTATGCGCGGGGGCTTACTCGGCTATTGGCTGACTTGATTCATGAGGCTGAGGCGGTGGACTGCCAGCGGGTGGCGCAGGGGTTGGAGGCGATCGGGGCGCTGACGCATATGGGGGTGCAGTGCACGGCGCAGGCGCATGCGCGGATGTGTTGGGAGCAAGGGAGGGCTTAGACATGGCGGCCCTGGCGGGCAGGCCGGGTGCTAAGTAACTTCACTGATTACGCTTCCGGGGTTCTTCGGATGCGCCTGCCGGAATGCCAGTCCAGGCTGGTGTTCTCGTGGAACAGAGTGCACGACGATGGCCGATCGCAAGCCCAACATCCTTTTCATCATGGCCGACGATATCGGCTGGTTCAACGTCAGCTGCAATAACAACGGCATCATGGGCTACCGCACCCCCAATATCGATCGCATCGCGAACGAGGGTGCCAACTTCACCGACTTCTACGGGCAACAGAGTTGCACGGCGGGGCGGGCGGCCTTTATCACCGGGCAATCACCGATCCGCACTGGCCTGACCAAGGTTGGCATGCCGGGCGCAACGCTGGGACTGAGCGCCGAAGATCCCAGTGTCGGCGAGTTCATGAAGCACTTCGGTTATGCCACAGGTCAATTCGGCAAGAACCATCTGGGTGATCGCAACGAACACCTGCCGACGGTGCATGGCTTCGACGAGTTCTTCGGCAACCTCTATCACCTTAATGCCGAGGAAGAGCCGGAGTATCCGAACTATCCCAAGGATCCTGCTTTCCGGAAGCAGTTCGGTCCCCGCGGCGTCATGCGGTCGAAAGCGACGGACAAGGACGACAGCACGGAAGATCCTCAGTTCGGCAGGGTGGGAAAGCAGACTATCGAGAACACCGGTCCGCTGAACCGCAAACGCATGGAAACTGTGGACGAGGAGTTCCTCGACGCGGTATTGGATTTCATCGACCGCAAGAGCAAGTCCGATGAACCTTGGTTCTGCTATTTCAATCCCACGCGCATGCACGTCTTTACCCATCTCAAACCCGAATCGGTCGGCAAGACGGGGCTTGGTGTCTATCCCGACGGCATGGTCGAACTCGATGGCTACGTCGGCCAGTTGCTGGATCGACTTGACGAGCTCGGCATAGCGGACAACACGATCGTGGTCTTCACCACGGATAATGGTGCCGAGGTCTGCACGTGGCCCGATGGCGGGACCACGCCGTTCCGCGGAGAGAAGGACAGCAACTGGGAAGGCGGGTGGCGCGTGCCTTGCGTGATGCGCTGGCCGGGTGTGATCGAGCCGGGCCGAGTCATCAACGCTATCGCGTCGCTACAGGATTTCATTCCCACGTTTGCCGCCGCGAATGCGGAGACCGACCTGGTCGAGAAAGTGAAGAAGGGTTACGAAATGGGTGGCCGGTCGTACAAGGTGCACCTGGACGGCTTCAATCTGCTGCCGTTTCTCTCGGGTAAGGAGAAGGCGTCGCCCCGCGAAGGTTTCATCTACTGGAGTGACGACGGGGAATGCATGGCCGTGCGTATGGGGCGTTGGAAAGTGGTGTTCGCCGAGCAGCGGGCGGAGGGCCTGCAAAGTTGGCGCGAGCCATTGTCCGAAATGCGCATACCGAAGTTCTTCGACCTGCGGGCCGATCCGTTCGAGCGGGGTGAGGAGAGCTTCAAGTACAACGACTGGTTTCTGGAGCAGAATTTCCTGCTTTACGCGGCGCCGCCGCTTCTGGCCAAGTGGTTGCAGAGTTTCAGTGAGTTCCCGCCGCGTGCCAAGGCGGCGTCGTTTAGTATCGATAGGGTCATGGAGGCTATGGTGCCGAAGAGCTGAAAGATCGGCTCGAGGCCGCGAGTTGGTCGCGGAAAGGAACGTCGTCGGAATGTGTTCGCAAGGACCTGCCGATGCGACGGGCCCATCACCGGTGGGCTGCGAGGCTAGCCTCTCCCAGCCGCCGCCAGGACCCCCCCATGGACGCCATCGCACTGCTCAAGCAAGACCACACCCTCGTCAAAGACCTTCTCGAACAGCTGGCCGATTCCACGAGCCGCGCCTTCAAGAAGCGTGGCGAGCTCCTGCAGCAGATCCACATCAATCTCAAAGCCCATACGACGATCGAAGAGGAAATCTTCTATCCGGCATTCAAGCAAGCGGGCAAGAAAGAAGAAGAGAAGATGTATTACGAGGCGCTTGAGGAGCACCGCGCCGCAGAAGATCTCGTGCTGCCTGACCTGATGAAGACGGACCCGGCGACGGAGCAGTTCGCAGGGCGCGCCAAGG
>NZ_JBFUAT010000042.1:0-34529 GCF_056406135.1 Luteibacter sp. P1_D3
GGCTTCCGTCGGCCGATGACAAGGAGATCAGGTGTAGACAGAGATTGCCGGTGATGTTGCGACAGGACGCCTTACTGGGCGAGAACGAAGTGCAAGGCGCGATCTTCGCGTCGCTGCAGGTCTACGCGCACCAACAGGGCATGAGCGCGCAGGTCTTTGAGCCGTACGCCAATCAGCAAGGCGATTCGGCACGTCGCTTTGGCGCCGATCTGATCGCGATCCTTGACCGCTGCCGCGTGGTGATGCTTGAGGTGAAAGCTTTGGACGTGGCTGCGAACCAGCTGATCAGCTTTCGATCCGCGCAACACGATGTGTGCTGCCAACTCGAACGCCTAGGGCTGCCGCTGGCGTACGCTTTCAACACCCGGGCGGCGCTGGCCTACTATATGTACCCTCAGCGTTCCGGGTGGCCAAGCCTGACGCTTGCAGCCATCGCGCGGGCCGCGCCCTCAAGACTGCCAGACGACCATCCGGCGCCACACCATCCCTCGCTGCTTGATTGGTTGCAGACCGGCGAAAAGGCCCAGACTGACGGCAGCGTGGCGCTTGGCTGGATGTTAGGGGCGAGCCAGAGCACGCGGCCGCGCACCCTGACCAACGCCGCCATGGTGCTGGTTTACTCCGTCGATCACGCAACTGTCCTGGCATTGAAGGCCGCGGACGCCGATCGTCTCATCGAGATACTGACCGAGGCGCCCGACCTCAATCGTCAAGCCAAGACGACGCTCGATAGGTTGCTGGGCGCGCAGGCGGAGGCCTTTACGATCTTCGAACGTCCTGACGACACACCGAAAGACACCGCTGCGAACGACGGAGGCCGCCCACGTGGACCCCGCCCCGGATGACTGCAAACGCATGACGCCTACCGTATCGACTCGCGGCACCCGCCGTTCAATGACCATCAATATGGTCAATGGCGTTCTCGAGATGCATCGCTTACGCGCCGTGGTGGCGGCGGCGATCATGTTGACGATGCTGGCAATCGGCGCCCTATACATTGGCCGGATCGCACCGATCTTCGTCGCGGCGGACGTCGACAACCCGGCTGTCCGAAACGTGATCGCGTCAGATGCGTATCGCCGGGTTACCAAGCCGATCTTTAGCCAATTGGAAGCATACAACACGTCGAGCACGGCCCCTGCCCCCTCCCTGAGCACCTACCATTTTGATGATGCCTCGCAGTGGGGACTGACGGTGGTGGGCCGTCTTGAGCTGATCGAGCTGCCGTCGCGAGGCGCGCCGTTTGCGGCGTCGCCGACGCGCCTACCGGCGTACAAGTACGTCTCCACCTACCAGGTGCGCTTGGCCTGGCCCGATCTGATGGTGGTGGTTCTGCTGGAAAGTCTGTTCGGCGCAATACTGCATCTCCTGTATCGCAGCCGCCCTGCGCGTCATCGCGTCGCCTTCGAAACCCAGGTCATTGCTGATCATTACGCAGCATTGCGCGATGGTCCGCCCGCGCCCGCGCTAGGGCGCCACAGCCTGAATGATCGCGAACTGCTCAGGCGACTGCTCCTGGGCTTTCACCCCTTCTGCCTGCGCTTGAGCCGCCGTAGTCGTGACCGTCCGGCCTTCCTGATCGGCGACGAGTACGACGTCCAGGACCTACTAAGTGCCCTGCTATCGTTGAATTTCGGCGACGTACGCGCCGAAGAATCGCTACCCAGCCATTCCGGTCGGCGCCCCCGTATGGATTTTCTGTTGCCGGAGCTGCGCACCGGCATTGAGGTGAAGTTCATCAGCGATAACACGAAAGTGCGCGACCTGGGCGCGGAGTTGYTGGTTCAGGCGGCACGGTACCAGGCGCACCCCGAGTGCAACCATCTGGTGTTTTTCGTCTACGACCCCGACATGCGCTTGGCCAACCCGACAGGCTTGGTGGCAGCCTTACGGCATGACGATCCGCAATGGGCGGTGGAGATCATTGTGGCGCCGGCGCGCTGAGCTTAGGCAACAGCGTCGTCTTTCCTGCCGGTGCATCGTTGATATTCCTTACCGGATGAGACTACGGACGCTTCATCGCCACTAGCCCGAAAGATTGCCTTACGCCCATTCATCGCCGACGACCATGGGCATGGCCCAGAGGCCCATTGCAACGTCACGGGCCTCTTGCGTCACGCGTGCTCGTAGCGTAAGCGGCCGGAAAATAGGCGCCCATTTCGTTTTATCCGGTTGCGAAGAAGCGACAAAACGCCGGATCGGGAAGTCATCCGGGCGTTGACCTAGCTGACGCTGAATCGAGCAAGCAATACACGGTATTTGCTGATCCGCTGACGTGTCGCATGCACAGGTCGCGGCCATCGCACGGCCTCGCTGACTCACGGTCAACTGGCCACGGCCGCCACAGCCGTGACCCGATCCCGTGCCGGCACTAGACCTGTTCGCGTTATAGAGTGCAGGTCCCGGTGCCGAGGCTCGTCAGCCGAAGGCAATCGCCGTCACTTATGCCAGCCCATGCATTAGCGCGAAGTCCAGGTCAGCCGATCCGTAGTCACGTCGACGGACTGAAATTCCCCCAGAGCGGCGATCAGTTTATCGAACGTGGCCTGCGCAATTGGTGCCTTCCGGCCCCCACGCAGCTCACACCAAACGGACACCGCTTGGACATCGACGTACGCCACTGGACCGCCTCCAAGTCCCGGGTCCAGAATGCCCGTACTCGTCAGTTTTTCGACGCCCCATGGAGCCGTTCCTTCGACAGGCTCAGACAACCCGGCGTATTGCACCGTGACTCGCAACGGGGCACCTTCCTCTTCGACTTCGCAAAGTATCCTGAGAAAAAGCGGCAATTCAGAGCTCATCGTCTTCACGTTCCAGGCATGTAGGGAAAGATAACTTCGCTGCCCTTTTCATTTCTTGCATGGTAATGAGGGCAGCGATGCCACTCTGGATGGTCATCTCCTACTTGTCCAGGGTGGCCGTCGGGATGATTGATAACTTGAGCGTGCGAACCCCAAGTAGTGCTGTAGTAGCCGTAATTGCTCCCGCCGTGCTGCTTCACGTACGTATAGTTTCTTCCCTTATCACCTAGATATTGGCCCCAGGGAATAGGATTGCCTTCGTTGCCAATGCTCATTCCTGCCCATGCAAGAGCTTTCTGGTAGGCCTCGAACCGCGTATCCGGACCGCATCCACAGTCATCGTCGTTATCGGGATGCGTGTCACGACTGAGCGTGGCGGCCGCGCCCAATGCCGCGCCACCGACACCCGAGCCAATCTTGGACCACATGCCCGTACCTGCATTGGGCGCCACGACATCCGCGCAAGCCGCCGCGCCATATTTGGCACAGTAAGCGGTGACAGTGTCCTCGAGAAGCCCCTCGGCATCCGTAGACGACAATGGATTACTGTTGATGTAGCCGTAGGTGTTGATTCCGCCGGTCAAGCCAATGGGATCGCTTTGGATGTACCGCCCGGTTGCGCTGTCGTAATAGCGATGAATGTTGTAGAGGAATCCGCTTTCGCTGTCCCAATACTGGCCCGCAAACCGCAGATTCAGCACATACCCGCTTGTCGAAATCGGTGCCTGCTCGCCAAACGGGTTGCCCTGGTAGACCCACGACCACACCACGGCGCCGGCGGCGTTGGTGACCGCACGAGGGGTGTTCAAGCCATCGGCATGCACGAAGGCCAACGTGGTCCCGTCCACCACTGCCACCGGGATGTCGTCCATCCACACATAGTCACGGGACGCCGCGCCATACTCGCCCAGCAGCCCGCCGGGGCCGTAGGCAAACCGAGTGGTGGCAGAACCGATCGTCTTGGCAATGCGATGCGCTGACGCGTCGTAAGCATAGGTCGCTTCGAGTACACGAATCTGTTTCGTGGCGAGAGGGTGTATCAGTTCCGCCTGGTGTCTGAGGATGGCGGCCCGGTGATGACCTCGCAGAGCTTCTCCGTGAATACGGATCGTCTAAGGGACTGGACCTACGACACGCTCATCGTGGCCGGGGACAATGACGGCGACCTCCCCTCTCCCAGCCTCGTGGACTACGTGCGCCAGGCGCCGGGCCACAGCCGAYGTGTCGCCGCGATATGTACCGGTGGGTTCGTGCTGGCCGCGGCCGGCCTGCTCGAAGGGAAGCGCGCAACGACGCATTGGTTTCATGCACAGCAATTCAGGAAGCAGTTCCCCCACGTGCTGCTCGATGAGGACCGCATCTTTGTGGTGGATGGACAGATCTGGACGTCGGCGGGCATGACCGCGGGACTGGATCTTGCCTTGGCGATCGTTGAGAACGATTTCGGGTTGGAAACGGCCCGTACGGTTGCGCGTAAGCTCGTGGTCAACCAGCGGCGAGGCGGAGGGCAGTCGCAGTTCTCCGCGCTCCTGGAACTGGACGCAAAGTCGGACCGCGTAAAGATGGCTCTTTCCTATGCGAAGGAGCATCTGCGCGACGATCTTTCGGTTGAGGTGTTGGCCGACGTCGCGCGACTGAGCCCGCGCCAGTTCAGTCGGGTCTTTAGCGAAGAGACGGGCCAGTCTCCAGCGAAGGCCATCGAGCGTCTTCGTGTGGAGGCGGCTCGACTGATGATAGAGACGACGCGGCACCCCATCGAAGTCATTGCACGCGAGACCGGATTCGGCGATCGGGAACGCATGCGGCAGGCGTTCCTTCGCGCGTTTGGGCAACCGCCGCAAGCCATACAACGGACCTCTGCAGGATCCGTCCTGGCTCTGTAAACCTGACACGCGCAACCGATGGACGAAAAGTCGGCACACACTGGGTAGTTTTCCGATGCGCCGATTGACGACATCGGGGCACAAGTGTCGCGGCATCAAAGACACGTGTCGTGGGTCGCACTCTGTAGAACAATCACCCCTTAGGGTAATTGACACCACCACCCTTTACCGCGCAAATACCGAGAACCATTTTCTCGATGTCGTGTCGCTCGTCAATGACACGAACATCTCCAACTCAAGCGAAAAAACGCGACGTAGATCACGGAATACTTCCCGCTAAATACTCTCCGAGCACCGCTTTCTCCCCTCCCCTCGCATCAAGTTGAACCGCACCTGTCCCCACGAGTGCGGCGCACGCGGTAATCATGAATCTGAAACCGAGCGACCTGCCCCTCCTCGTCTCTCTCGATATGTTGCTGGAAGAACGCAACGTGACGCGTGCCGCTTCGAGGCTGCACGTCAGTCAGCCTGCTTTGTCGGCGCAGCTGGTTCGCCTTCGCCGGCTGTTCAAGGATCCGCTGCTTATTCCGTCGGAAACCGGGCGCGGCATGGTGYCGACGCCCAAGGCGGAGGAAATGGCCGTTTCGCTCCGGGATGCGCTAGCCCAGCTGGGCACCCTGGCCGATCCGGTCGATTCGTTCGATCCCACGCGCGATGCCGCGACGTTCTGCGTCGGCGGGTCGTTCAGCGCCATCAGCACGTTCGCCAACCCGCTGATCCGTTCGTTCCAGGCACAGGAAAATCGTCAGCTTCGACTGGCCTTCCGTAGTGGAAGCGAGGATGCCGACGTGCTTGCACAGTTCGAAAATGGCGAGATCGACATGCTTCTCGTGCCGAACGAACAGGTGCCGCCGTCGTTGAAGACGAAGCAACTGCTGGCTGACGAATTCGTGATGCTACAGCGCATCGGTCACCCGCGAGGCAACTACGATCTCACGATCGATGAGTATTGCTCGTTGGGGCACCTCATTGTTTCCTCATCCGGACGGATGGAGGGGCTGATGGACATCCGGCTGAAGGAGTTGAACCGTACGCGGGACGTCCTCGTTTCGGCACCTTACGGGGACGCGATCGGTTCGCTGCTTACCACGACCGATCTGGTATGTACGTTGCCGCAGAGCATGATCCAGGCGGTGGGCCCTGGCGTGGAAGCGTTTCCCCTGCCCTTCGACCAGCCGGATATGTCCCTCGCCATGGCCTGGCACAGTCGTCTGGACAAACAGCCCGCACACCGTTGGTTGCGCGACGAGCTGGTCCGTATCAGCGGCCGGCTGCGACCGCCACGTTACACGCGCACCCCTGTTTTCCCCTTTCCTTTGCTGGACCTCACACCCGATGGATACCACTGACCGATTCCTCGATCCGCTCGAGGAGCATGCGCCCTGCGGCCCTAACCTGGAGTATGACCCGGCGTTTCTGACCCTGGAGAGCCTCGCTGCGCCAGGAGCGGAACGTGCGATAGGCGACACCGTCAAGCAAGCGGAGGAGCCCGATTGGCGCGAGGTCTCGCGCCAGGCCGAGCAGGTCGCCGAGCGCACGCGGGATATTCGCGTCGCCATCCATTGGGGCAACGCCCGGTTGAAGACCGAGGGCTTCGTTGCCTGGAGTGCCGCGGTCGGTCTGGTCGCGGATCTGTTGACGCGTTACTGGGACGATGTCCATCCGCGCCTCGACGAGGGTGACCCGATCGAACGGATCAACGCCTTGTCGGCGCTCGCAGCCATCGACGGCACAGTGGCCTATCTACGCACGGTTCCGCTGCTGCGCGCCGAGCGCGTGGGCGCCTTTTCGCTGCGTGATCTACGCTTGCTCAACGGCACGCTCAAGGCCGGCGAAGGCACGGCGGACGCCCCGCTCATCACCCAGGACATCGTGGATGCCGTGGCCCAGCATGTGGATGTCGAACTCCTCGTGGCCACCGGGGCTGCGATCGCCGAAGCGCTGGTCCATGTCCGTTCGATCGGTCACCTCTTCGCCGAACGCACGCCGGGCATGGGGCCGGATCTCGATACGCTCGAGCGAGACCTGCGTGACATCGATGCGTTCCTGCGCACGCAGGTAGCGATCAGGGCGCCCCAGGCCCTTGTCGCCGAAGGTCTCGACCCGGTAAGTGACAGCGATCTGGAGACAGGCGCGACGGCAGCCACTGCGGTACGCGGCCCTGTCCGGAATACGGACGACGTGCTGCGCATGCTCGACGAGATCTGTGCGTGGTACGCACGCAACGAGCCTTCCAGCCCGGTGCCGCCTTTGCTACGTCGTGCCAGCCGCTTGGTCGGCCTGAGCTTCGCCGACCTGTTACGGACCCTTGCGCCGGGCGGTCTGTCGGAGTTCCAGCAGCTGTCCGGCGACGACGCAGGCTAACGAAGGACCGACCAGCTCAACACCGCGGCGGCGAGCAGCAGGAGCACGCCGCCGCCGAGCCACCATCGCAGGCCGTTCCCCTGCCCGGGCGAGGCGTGCGTGACGGCGCGCCGCATAGGCATCGCGCGGATGGTCGCCGCGTTGACTGCCGGCGCCATGCCACCCGCAGGCCGTCGCAACGTATGCGATCCCGACGCTTCCGAAAGCAGCGCCGACTGCAGCAAGGCGCGGCGACGCTGACGGTACTCGGGCGTGTCGATACGCGCCGCGCTATGGGCATCGTTCAGATGCCCGAGTTCGTGATTCACCCTCGCTTCCCAGGTCATCACGGGATGTCCCTCACCAGCCGGAAACCGACGTCGCGTTCGGCCGACCCATCGCTTTCGCGTGTGCTCGTGACCGAGCAGGCGTCGGGGCCGCTGCGGTAGCTTCCTCCCCGTACGGCGAGGTCCGTGCCCTTCGTCGTCCATTCCCAGATACCGCCGACCATGTCCACCAGGCCCCAGGGATTGGTCACCGCTTTGCTGCTCCACTCGTCACCGCGAACGAAGCGCCCAAGGCCTGTCGTTGCCGTACCACAACTTGCGCTACTGCTGTCCCAGTCACTGCCCGCGTGCGCGGCCAACAGCCATTCCTCGTCTGTCGGCAGTCGATAGGTATACGTACTGACCTGCGACAACCAGGCGGCGTAACGACGCGCGAAGGCGACGGGAATCGAGCGTGCCGGTTGCGTCGGGATCTGCCCACGGGTAATGGCGCAGGTGCGCGTGGCGCGGCAGTACTGGTCCAGGTCGGCCACGGTAATCTCCGTTCGGGTCATGGCGAACGGCTTGCGTCCGTGTGGCACGACGACCAGCGCAGGACCGTGCGCACCGGCCGAGAAGGTGTCGAAGCATTCGCGCGCGCTGCCGGCAAGACCACGACGTGCGCAGGGATCGACATGGCTTGCCGTCACCGCGGCCGGGGTCTCCCGAAGGCGATTCACCACGTTCGCAAGCGATCCTTCCGGCAATGCCTTCGAGGCCTTCATGGCGGCTTCCATGTCCTTCAGACCCTCGGGATCCGCCAGTTTCACGGCGTCGACCTGCTTGCGCAGCGCCTCCTGGTCGGCGACGGAGGGTGGCGGTCCCTTGGCGGCCGTCATGACCGCGAGGGCCAACTGGTAGCGTGTGGTCGCCGCCGTCAGGTCCGGCCGGTCGCCCGTCGCCGCAAGCCCCGCGGCCACCTTCTCCGCCGCTTCCTTCCAATGCCCGGCACTGCACGCGGCGCGTGCTGCATCGAGCGTGGCCTTCGCCAGCAGGTTGGCGGGCTCGTCGGTCGGCKTCGGTGTGCCGCCGTCAATCCCACGCAGCTGCTTGTAGCTGTCGAGCGCCTTGTCGAAATCGCTGGCGGCAGAGGCCTGGCGCAGGGATTCCAGACGCGCCGCGCGTTCCGCGTCGTGCACCTCGGCCGGCGAATGGTCGGCGGGGGCCGCAGCGGTCGTTGCCGCATCGGCCAGCTTGAGCTTCAGCTCGGGGTTGGCCAGCAGCCGGCTCGACGGGTCGATCGTGCGAATCGTCGCCAGGATCGCCGGCACGTCGTCCGTGCCGCTGCCGGTGAGGCGGTTGGCCAGGATCGCCTGGCTCAAACGTGTGTCGAGGCGATTGAGTGCTTCGTCGCGTTCGCGCGCGACCTCTTCGCGACGGCGATCAACCTTCGGCGCAAACGTCTTCAGTTGCGCGCGAAGAGCGAACACCTTCTGCGCGCCGACGTAGTCATAACGTCCGTGCGACGGGTCCCAACGCGAGGCTACAAGCCGCACCAGGAAGCCGTCGATGGCATCGGCGCCATCGACCACCACGTGCCGTCGCTCATCGTTATCGAGCACGGCGAGCGCCGCACGGACATCGTCTTCGCTTCGAAAGCCATCGACCTGGTCGGGCGCGAAGCGACGGAGCGTATCCGCCATGTGGCGACGCCCCACCTCCAAGGACCCGAACCACGTGCCGGCGGCAGCGATGACGACCAGGCCCGCGGTCGCAATGAGCCACGGTGTCGCTCGCTCACGCCAGCGCCGTCGGCGCAGCCCTGACATCACGGCGCCAATATCGCTACTGCGCTTATCAGCCGTGAAGGCAATCGCATCGACCAAGGCCTTGTACTGCCGCTTGTCGAGTCCCGGTACGGCTGGCGGTCGACGACCGGCCGACATCGCCTCTTCGGCGTTCTGCTTGTCGAAGGGGTGACGTCCCGTCAGCAATTCGAAGACGACGCAGGCGAATGCATAGATGTCGTCCGACGGAGTGGGCGCCTTGCCCTGGAGCATCTCGAGGCTGGCATAAGCGGGCGTCATGGCGCCAAGCGTTCCCGCATCGAACACCGTGCGGTCGTCCCTGTGCTCCGCACCGATCTTGCCGGCCCGTGCAATGCCGAAGTCGAAAACCTTCGCCATGCCAGTTGGCGTCACCATCACATTGCCCGGCTTGAAATCCGAATGCACGATGCCTGCGACATGCGCGCGCACGAGGGCCTCGCCCATGTCGGCGATCAACGGCCACGCCTCATGAAACGGCATGCCGTCGCGAGCCTTCGTGCGTATGAGTGTCCGCAGATCCTGGCCTTCGACGTATTCCATCGTCATGAAGACGTTGGTGCCGTCCTTGTCGAAGTCGTACACCCGCACAATGTGATCGTTGCCGAGATGCTGCGCGCGGCGCGACTCGCGCTGCAAGGCGATCAGTGCGTCCGGATGCTTGCGGAACTCGTCGTTGAGCACCTTGACGGCGACGTAGGGATCGCGGTCGCGTGCTTCCACCTTTCGCTCGTCGCGGGCGAGATAGACCACGCCCATGCCGCCACGACCCAGCTCCCGCTCCATAAAGAACCGGCCCTTGAGCAGGCTGCCGACACCGATACGCTCACCCTGGGCCATGTCGGCCATGTGTCGCCAGCTGTCGCCGGTGCCCTGGGAGGCCGACCCTGTGGCCGTGCCTTCCCCCGCTCGCTCATGCAAGGGCTTGAACACGGTTGCATCGTCGTCATCGGCGGCGCCATGGAGGACGTCGGGCTCGGGCGTCCCCGGCTTCACGGGCAGGACGCGGGTTTCTTCGTCGTTGGGCTGTTTCATGAATGTGTTTCCTTAAGCGGTTCCAGCCTCACGGCGACCGCCGACACGTTGTCTCGACCGGCGTGATCGAGCGCGCTTTCTACCAGCGCATCGATCAACGCTCGCGGGTCGGCGTGGCGACGGCAGTGGTGTTCGATGTCGGCGTCGCTGAGCTCCTTGTTGATCCCGTCGGAACACAGCAGGAAGCAGGTGCCCGGGCGACGTGCGCGCACCGACCAGTCGACGAAAAGTCGCTCTTCGGCACCCACGGCGCGGGTAAGAACGCCCGCCGGCGCACCGGCGCCACCACCGCCGAACTGTGTTTCGTCACTTCGGTCACCGTGTACGTGATCCTGCGTGACCTGCTCGAGGCGATCGTCCTGGAAAACATAGGCGCGGCTGTCGCCCACCCAGCCGACGGCCACGAGATCACGTGTGTGTATGAGGACAACGACCGTCGAGGCGACGACATCGACCCGGCGCTCGCGTGCCATCGTGCGAAGGCGATGGTTGATCCGCAACAACTCGTCCTCGATGGCATCCATCGTCGATGTAATGTCGGCGGACGGGCGCAGTGCACCGAGTCGTTCGACGATCAGCGCACTGGCGACGTCACCCGCCGCGTGCCCACCAAGACCGTCTGCGACGACCCAGAGGCCGGGGACATCGGCGACGAGGATCGCGTCTTCGTTGTGACGACGCACATGGCCGGTCTCGGTACGGCCGGCGGAAAGATAGGACGGGCTCACGCGGTCACCTCGTCGATGTCGACGCCGAGCAGACGGAGGTAGTCCGCGGCGTTGGGTAACCCGGGCAAGGCAACGTCAGGGCTGGAACGATCACCCCGCCACCACAGGCTGCCGATGTGCGGATCGACGATGGGCGGGACGCGTTGCGCCGTCGAGGAAGCGGGATCAGGCAGCATCGCCACCAGGGCGTCGAACATGGTCACGTCGATACCTTCACGTGTGCGCGCCGCCGCGGCGTCGAGGGCGTCGAACCACCTGTCGGCCGGCATGTGGGGCCATCCATGGGTCGCCTCTGGCGGCGATACGGCCAGCACTAGGGGATAGACCCTGCCCACGCGATCACGGGACGGCATGACCACGCCTACCCAGGGAAGCTGACCGCAGACCTCCGTCGCCAGCGCGAACCGCCACGGCGGCGACGCGAGGAAGATCTCCCGCCATCCTTCACCCAGAGCGGCGGACACCGTAGCGAGCGCGGACTGCATCGCTGCATCCCATCGATCGACAAAGCTGGTCGGTAAGCGGCGTTGCACGAAGTCGCCGACGTTCGGCAGCTTGCCGTGGAATCCCACCAGGGCGCGCGTCATGTCGGGCACCGGAAACGACGTACGCTGCTGTCGCCGAAGGGGTTGTGCAGGTTGGCCGCTTCGATATCCACGGCTACGTGCGTCGCACCGAAACCAAAGCTCGCGCCGAAACGTGTTTCGGTACGCCGCTGGAGCGAGGCCGCGTCGAGCGCATGAAACCAGCCCCACTCGCCGGGGTAATCCAATGCGGGCAAGGGATTGCCGCTACTGTCCCATGCGCTGATTCGCGTGGTGCCGGGTGTCGGACCCGGCCAGCGCATCGTCACAGGCGTGCTCGCTTCGCCCGCCTTGTACTCGAAGCGCTGCCCGTCGATCTCGATCAGCAGCCGGCCGATGCCGGGCGGCGGCGTGGTGATCGACACCGTGAAGCCTACCTGCGGCGTGGGACCATCGCGAAAATAGGCCTGGCGAATCGCATCGGCGAGCTGTGCCTGGGCGAGCACCGCGCCACCGGTACGCGCGCCGTCGGCATCGCGGAAGCTCCATGTGCTGCCGCTGCTGTCCACCGACTTGGAAAGCACCTGCTTGAAAAAGGTGTCGAAGCGGCCGTTGTTGCCGAATAGGTCGGCGAAGTTCTGCAGCGGTATGTCGGAGCGACTCTCCGGAGAGAACGGATAGCGACCCTGGACCAGGCGCGAGCAGTCGTTTCCGGCCGCCTGACGGAAGCCCTCGGCGAGCGCACCGTCCGCGCCCTTGCTGACCAGCGACTGGCTGGCCCCTACCAGGCTGCCCAGCCAGGTCGACAGCGGCGGCGGCAGTTGCCCCGCTTCCTGACGTGCGATGGCCAGTGCGGGGTCGGTCTGTCCCAGCCCATCCGTGCTGGGACGCGACGTCAGCAGCGTCTTGCTCATCTGGTCCAGCACAGCAAGGATCCGATCGAGCGGCGTCGCGCCGGGTGTTCCGTCGGTCAACTGGTTGAGGGTGGCGAAATGCTCGACGATCGGCGCATCCGGGCGCTGCGTCGCGACCGCTGTCGCGGGTGCATTGCCCTCAGCGACCAGACGGGCGATCTCGCTGCGACTCTTCACCTGATCGGCAACACGCCGTTCCGCCGCAGCAGCGACACGGTCGGCCCCGTCCGAAGGCGCCTGTCGCAGCAGATCCGTGGTGTTGTCACGGACCAGTGCCAGCAGAGCCTTCAACGGCGAGCTTGCACCGGCGAGTCGAGCAGCGACGCCGCTGGCCTCCTGCACGTTGGTCACGGGCTGCAGCTGCAGATCACCGATCAGGTCATCCCACGCGCGTATGTAATCCGCGACGTAAAGGGTTCTCACCTGCGTGGCCAGCGAGGCGCGGCGGACGGGATCGTTCACCTTGACGCCGAACACCCAATCGTCCTTGGCAAACGCATCCACGGCCGATGCGATGCCACCCCTCCCACCGATGCCAGGGGCGTTGCCCTCCTGCACCATGGCGGCGAAGACCGGCCTCGTATACAGGGCTGGCAAGGGCTTGGACAACGGGGCACCGCTGCGCCGGCGGAACACATTCCCGAGCAGACCCAGTGTGCGATCGAGCCGTACCGGTGCATCCTGGCGGGATTCGCTGTCGAGCTTCAGCCCGCCATAGATCAGCGTCGCCAGGTCGGCGGCGCGCAAGGATGCCCGTGCCGCGTCGACCAGGCCCGCGTCCAGCGGGAACGTCCGCAAGCCATCACGACCATCGAACAGGATGCGGAAATGCCCCTCGAGCGCATCGGCCAGGCCATCGTCGTCCGGGAACACCTCACGCCAGCGTTCGCGTGCCAGCGACGCGAGGCTGTTTCCGTCGCGATGCTCGGGTTGTCCCAGCATCAGGTATCCCTTCAGTGCGTAGTAAAGGCGCTGGGGATCGCTGGCAGCGTCGCGCACGCCATCACGGAATTGCAGGGCAAGGCCCGGCACCACGCTGGCATTGACCTCACGGATATGCGCATCGCGCAGCTGATCGAATAAGGCAAAGCCTTCGAACAGGCCGAAGCGCATCGATAACGGGTGCTCGCTACGTACCTGCCCGGCTAACTGCTCGGCTCTGCCAAGCACGTCCAGCCGCTGAAGGGCCAGCGCATCGTACTGGCGCAGCGACGAGGGGGTCGCTGTGTGCGCATCGTCGGGATAATCGCGAAGCACCTGGGCCACGCTCGTGACGAAGTCGGTGTTGCGCGCCGCGCTGGTGAACATGCCGACCAGCGATCCCACGGTCACGATGGCGATGGCGGCGATTGCCGCCGCTCCGGCAAGGCGGCGACGCCGCAACACGACCGGGTTGGCTCCGGCGAAACCTGCCTCGGGGAGGATCACTTCATTGAGCAGGCGTTCGACAAAAAATGTCCGGCGCGGCGAGCGTGACACCGAGGTCGTGGCGGTATGCATGCCGAAGGAACGGCTCACGACCGACAACACGCGATCGATCGGCGTGCCCTCCTGGGTACCTGAGGTCAGGTACACACCGCGGAGGACAGGCGGTCGACCATACGCATGGGCACCGAAAACGGCCGCACACAACGGTAAGGCCAGCTCGCGAAGATGCCGTAGCTGCTGCGGGAACGAGAGGATCCGGGCACGCCGGCGCACGTCGCGCTCCGCGTGCATGCGCGACACCACGGAGCCATCGATGGCCTCGAGCAAGGCATCGAACTCGTCGCCGACCAGGTCCGTCGATGTGCCATCGACACTACGAAGCTCGGGAAAGGTGACGCCCCACACCTGCGCACGTCCTGCCGCGTCCAGCGTGTCGAAATGATCGAGGAAGCCGGCGACCAGATCGAGTTTGGTAAACACCAGGTACACCGGCAAGGCCACGCCAAGCCGCGTGCCGATCTCGTCGACGCGCTCGCGCAGGACCTCGGCGTGACGCTGACGCTCCGCCGGATTCATCGTCAGGAGTTCGGCAACGCTGACGGTGAGGATCACGCCGTTGAGTGGACGTCCCCGCCGGTAACGGCGCAGCAGCTGGAGGAAGGCGTCCCACGCCGATGCGTCGACACTGGGGTCGGAATCCTGCGTGGTGTACCGACCCGCCGTATCGAGAAAAACCGCCTTGTCGGTAAACCACCAGTCGCATTGACGCGTACCGCCAATACCCGCCACGGAACGCTTTCCTGTGCCCGCCAGCAGGGGAAACTCGAGGCCCGAGTGTTCAAGCAGCGTGCTCTTGCCCGACCCGGGGGCCCCGATCAACAGGTACCAGGGCAGTGCCTCAAGACTGCCACCGCCATCGCGCCGCTTGCGCAGCAAGCCAAGCGCCTCGACGAAGCGCGTACGCAGACCCTCTCGTTCGGCCTGGGTACGCGCCTCGACATCCCGCCGTTGCAGCTCGTCCTGCGCGGCCATCTCCTCACCCATGCGCTGGCCGCGTTGCCCTGCTAGCCATCGGCGCAGCAAAACGACACCGACCCATATCGCCGCAACGATGAGGATGGCCACGACGCGGGCGCCGACGCCAGCCAGGGGCTGATGATCGCCGATACCGAGGTACGGTCCGCCAAAAGCAATCAGCAGCGCGCAGAGAAAGATGCCGATAGCGGCCCGCATCCAGACATGACGAAACACATCGCCCAGGTTTTTCATCCGGCCTCCGGGACGAACAGAATGTCGACGCGACGGTTGCGTGCGCGGTTAGCCGGCAAGTCTGCCGGTGTCGCGACCGGCTGTGACGCGCCGGCACCGCTGGATTCCACGCGTCGTGGGTCATCCAGCTCACGGGAAAGCAAGGCGCCGACGTTGCGTGCACGCGCCGCGGAAAGTTCGAAATTGTCCTTGAAGCGTAGCGAACGGATCGGCTGGTCGTCGGTGTGACCGACCACGATGACGCGACCGCGAACCTGGTTCAGTGCATGCGCGACACGTCCGAGCAGCGCTACCTGATCCGCTGCGACGTCGGCGCCGCCTGAGGGAAACATCTCTGCGGCGGCCAGTCGCAGCGTCGCTTGCCCATCCGACCGCTCATCGACCGACAACGCACCCGTGCGCGTGTCGTCGGCGAGCAACTGCCGCAGGCTGGCCGATGGCGGCTTTGGCGCCGCTGTCGTAGGCAACGGCACGCCACGCAGGCCGATGCTCGCCAGGCGTGCGCTGACCGGTTCGACCGCGCCGTTGAGACGTGTGTGTAGGAACACCCATACGCCGAAGAGCAGGCAGCACGCCGCCAACCCCGCCATCCACACCGGGACACCGCGACGGGGCTTCAACGGACGATCGACCCCTTGCCAGCGCGGTGACAACGCCACGGGCGCTGCGGCGCGATACGCCATGATCCGTCGGTAGACATCCTCGCGGCGGTCGGCGAGTCGCCCCTGGCCACCGGATTCGACGAGGTACTTGCCGCCGAAGCCAAGTGCCAGGCAGAGGTACATCAACTCCACCAGGTCGATATGGCGAACCATGTCCTGGGAAAGGCGATCGAGAATGACGAAGAACTTCTCACCGCCATAGGTTTCGCTGTGAAAGGTGACCAGCAGGGTTTGCCGGCTCCAGCCGGTCTGCTCGCCCCAGGGCGAATCCAGCACTGCCTCGTCGATCATCGTGCAGAGCACGTAGCGCGCAGCGACGGCGGTCTGCGCGTCGATACCCGCACGGGCGCCCGTATCCTCGAAGCGGCGCAAATAGGCGATCGCACGGTCACGCAACAAGGCCGGATCGGGAGCGTCGACCGTGTTGCGAAGCTGCGCCGCGAGCAACAGCAGCGGATTGGCAGCACGCACGAGGGGATTGCCGCCGGCCGATGGCAACTCCTGCGTCGCGCGTGACAGGTCGCGACCGGGATCGCGTTCGCGTGCCGGCGGCGGTGTCGGCGCACGAACGCCACTTGGTCGCACGATCGTGGCGTCGGCCCCTGGCGAGGCATCGAGATCATCATGTTTCATGCCATCAGCTCCTCACCGCCCACAGTTCCAGCGCCAGGCCGTCGAAGCCGTCGCCGAAGTGCAGCGCGACGCCGCCCGAGGTGCGCAGCGTCTTCCACATCGGCGAAGCCGTATCGAGCTCGAAGTACTGGTAGCCCGCGTGGAACGGAATCTGCCGCGGCGCGACCGCGAGGGAGGCCACGGCGATGCCCGGCAGTTGCAGGTTGACCAGGTCGCGGATCTTCTCCACCGGGCCGATCTTGGACTGCGACGGAAGACGACGACGCATGTCCGCCGCGGCGATGTCGGCCTTGGCGGCGAGCACGAAGRACGCCCCGTCCAGCAAGCTGCCATCGGCAACGGTGCCGACCCACACGCCGTACTTGCGCTGTTGCAGCGGCACGGGGATGGCCGTCTGCTCCAGAACGGCGCTGAGGCTCAGGCGCAGCGCCGCGATCACGGGCTCGAAACTCTCGCGAAGCCGATCGTGACGGTACGGCGGAAACGTCTCGCTGCGTTTTCCTGGCGTGGTGAAGGTCGCCATTTCACCCGCCATGCCCAACAGCAAGCGGTACAGGTCTTCCGGATGAAGCAAGGGCGCCTCGGCCAGATGCGCCAATTGCGGTTGATAGCGGTTGACCAGTTGCAGCATGAGGAAGTCGGCCAGCTCGGCCGTGCTCGTCCGGTCGGTACCGCCGACGCGGCCGGCCAGCGCCTCGCCACGTTGGTGCAGCAGGCCAAGCAGCTCGGTGAGAAACAGCGTCAGCCTTTCGGAAGCCCGGCATGCCAGCGCGCTGGGCACGAAACCGTCGTCCAGCACGACGCGACGGTCCGCGCGGCATTCCACCAGATGAGCGAGTGGAAGTTCGACCAGTCCTTCGCGAGCCTGCACGGCGGCCGTCAGCCGGGTGCTGAGACCACCGACTTCGAGCACGACGCTGTCCGTCGTACTCCCGGAGGCATCGCTGACTTCCGTCTCACGCACGGCGAAGCGAGCCAGCTGGCCGGGAGTCTGTGTGGCCGGCCAGACGCTTTCCGGCTGCGAGGGCGTCCGTAACGCCAAGCTCAGGTAGATCACCTGATCGCGCCAGTTCGTGTCGATCTCCAGGGGCGGCGGCAGTGGGTCGCGGTCGGGCATGGAGAATGGCGTACCGTCGGGAAAGACACCGCGGGCCCGGCGAATACCCAGCTTGCCGATCGATAGCAGATCCCGCTCGATCTCCAGCTCGTCGAAGCCCCAGGGATGCGGTCGCAAGGTTGCCGCGCGCAGTTCCACGTAGCGCTCGGTATAGCGGTCCTGCTGCTGCATGTGCTGCGGGCGAAGGAACAAACCCTCGCTCCACACCACCTTGTTGAATGCGGTCATGGTCAGTTCCGGTCAGCGGCCGTCGCGCTTGGCGCGCGCCAGTTGGTCTTCATAGGCCCGGGCGAACTCGTCGCCGAAAAGACGGCGAAAACGTTCTTCGGGGTCGGCGGCAAGGCCGTCGAAATGGGCGCGATAGCGTTCCCACGGACCCTTCGCCGCGCCGAAGCCGAAACGCGTGCGTCGCGGTTCGCCGTCCTCGAAACGCGACGGATCGAATTGCGCGATCAGGTCCTCGAAGGCCGCACGCACACCCGCCAGCAAGGCCACCTGGTGCAACCTGATGTCGTCCATCGCATCGGTAATCGCCGCCTCGCCGGAGAGAAACGCCTCGTTGGGCGTCGCCAACACGCGGGCCAGCGCTTCACTTCCCGTGGGTGCGAATTTCAGCGGGTTGTTTTCCCGACGCTGGATCAGGGTGGCCGGCAGGCGGAAGCCGTTCTTCAACTCGGCGCGTGCACGCAGCACATCCATCACGCCTTCGAGAACGAGGGTGAAGAGCGATTCGATGTTTGCCGCGACGGGTGCCGAGGCTTGTGTCGGTGTCGGTGTCGGTGTCGGCGCGGGTGCGGCAGCAGGTGAAACGGCGGGTGCGCGTGCCGGTGGCTCGGGTGCCACCGGAGCTACGGCTGCAGGCACATGCTCGAATGAAAGTGGGGCATCGAAGGCAGCAGGCGCGGCGATCTCAGGCGTGCTCGGCAAGGTGAACAGACTACGCGTCCGATCCCAGTTTTCGGGTAGCACGGAGGCTTCATGCCGACCCACGATCGGCGCTTCGACATGCGGTGCATGAAAGTGCCCGTCCATCGGCGAGGCATGATTCCATTGCGCCGAGGGCTCGATCTCACGGATGCCCTCGTGAACAGCAGGCTGTTGGCTGCCGAGCCAGGCAAGCGGATCCAGCGATGCAGCACTGCCAGCCGCCCCAGGAATCAATGAGGTCGAGGCGTCGTGCGCCATGGACGGAAGCGACGACGATTCGGCGACCCCAGGTTCCCTGCGCTCGACGCGCAAGGTACGCAAGGTGTCTTCGCGGTCACGACGCGCCGTGGCTTCGGTAACGACCTGCGGCGGCGTCTCCACGGTGACGAGGATCTCGAAGGTATCGAGTTGTAGACGATCGCCATCATTGAGCGACACCGGCTCGCCGCCACGCAGGGGCACGCCGTTCAGGAGCATGCCATTGGTGCTCCGGTCTTCGAGGAAATAGAGGCCATTGAGGTGGCGCACAAACGCATGCTGGCGAGAGACGCCATGCGCCTGAAGCACCCAGTCACAGTGTTCGGCGCGGCCAATGCTCAGATCGTGGCCCTCGACGCGCACCGACGTGCGTTCGGATACGTCGCCGGCATGGTCGCCGAGCACCGAGAGCACGAGGCTCGGTGCGGTGGATGAGTTCATGCGGAATCCTCCGGGGGAAGCAGTGCCATCGCCGAGGCGACGAATGCGCGGCTGCGCGCATCGAAATCGGGAAAGGTGGAAGCCAGGCTCAACAAAGCGGCAGCGGCCACGACGGCCATGAGTTGGGCGGCGACAGGCGCCACCTCCCCGCCCTCGCCGTCGAGCAGGAAGCCTTCCGACCACCCCGCGCTCGCGGCAACCAGTGCGCCGGTGCCGACGTAATGGCGCTCGGCGGCGAAGGCCAGCGCACTGCGGCGACGGGTATCAATCCGCTCGCGCAGCCACGCCTCGGCGACCAGGAGGCCGTCGAGGACATCGCCTTCGGGCGCTTCGCTGCGGACACACTGGCAAAGCCACGGCACGACGTAGCCTCGCGGCATCAGGCGCAGGCCCATGCGCAATGCGCCACCGACGTCGCCATGATCGAGCAGCGCGCGCACCGCGGCCCGTTCCGTCATGCCATCGCGAAGCAACGCGACGGCCTGTGCGTCCAGACCCATCTCGCGGCCCGCCACCGTTATCGTGAGGGGCATCGTTGTCACAGCAGCAACGGCGGCATGCCCTTGAGCACGGCCGGACCCAGCGTGGAAGAGAGCATCAAGGCCGCGCCGGATGTCACGGCGATGGCGGCGGTAGCGTTGACCGTGACGGTGGCGCCCGCGGTGACCGACACGGCGGCGCCGGACGTCAGCGACGTCGCGCCGCCCGAGACCAGGTTGATGGTCGCCGCACCATTGAGTGCGAGCCGGCTGCCGGTGATCTGGATCTCGCCGGTACGCTTCATCAGGATGCGGGCCAGCCCCGTTACTAGTTCGATCTCCTCACCCGCTTCGATGCGCAGGCGGCGACCGACCTTGAGTGTGTCGTCGCGGCCGATGTCGTGGGAGCGATCGCGCTTGATGGTTTCGGTTTCGTCCCGGTCGATCGTCGAGAAATGGTCGTTCTCGGCTTCATGACGAAGATCGCGCTGGGCGTGGAAGAGCAGCTCCTCGGCGCCCTTGCGATCCTCGAAGCGGATCTCGTTAGCCTCACCCGATGCGCCAAGAAGGCTGCGACTGACCACGCCGCTACGCGTGCGATCGCCAGGCAGCGCGTGAGGTGGCATGTGTTCCTGGTTGTAGACACTGCCCAGGATCAGCGGCCGATCCGGATTGCCATCGTGAAAGCCCACGATCACTTCCTGGCCGACGCGCGGGATGAACTGCGCACCCCACCGTTTGCCCGACCAGCTCGATGCAACGCGCACGGGGCAGGACTGCTCCGACTTCGGCTTAGACGACGGATTCCAGAAGAACGTGACCTGGACGCGCCCGGCACTGTCCACCTCGATGTCTTCGTCCGTCTGTCCGTAGACCACGGCGGTCTGGACGCCAGCGATGACCGGCCATGCCGTCGTCTGGGCGGAACGAAAGGGCTGGCGGCTGCGGATCACACGGAAGTGACAGGCGAAGGGTGCTTCGTCCTGGTCCGGTTCGACGCCGCCGCCCTGGTAGTCGACCTCGACCAGGCGCGTTGTCGCAGCCACGACCAGATACTCCTGATTCGCCTCGGCGAGCGGGAAATCCTTCAAGCGGAACAAGGCGCCCGTGGTCAGCCCGACGGCATCGGTCACGCCAGAAGACGTTGCCTGGGGCACGTTCAGCGCATCCGCGCGCACCTGCGCATAGCGCTGTCCGTCCGCCAGCGCCTGGGCGTAGCCGACGGATCCATAGGGGTAGTCGTAGATTTCCAGGCCCGATACGCCATGCGCATCGGTACTGTCCGTGACCTGCTCGTTCGCCAGCAGCGAGGCACGCGGACGCTGGTAATCGTAGTCGTCCAGCCGGACGCGGGTCGGATTGACGGTGCGGCAGGTGGTCCAGTCGCTGATCGATGCCTTCATACGGTGGCCCCGCTCGGTGGGCGGCGCGTACGGGATCGTCTCGAACGTGGCTACCGTCGAGTGAGCTCCCAGGGCATCGGCCAGCACCATGGTGTGGCTTCCTGCCGCGTGCGTGAAGTAGTAATAGATGCCTTCCTGCTCCATCAGGCGGCTGATGAAGTCGAAGTAGCTTTCGCGATACTGCACGCAATACTCGCGCGGGGAATAGTTCGCCGATAGGCTGAGCCGGACATCGCCATAGCCGAACTCGGATAACACCTCGCGAACGATCTGCGGCACTGTCTTGTTCTTGTAGATGCGGCAATCCAGGGTCTGCCGCAACAGCCAGGGTTTGGGAACCACGGTGAACGTGTAGACGGCATACCGCACGTTCTCGATCTGCACGAACGCACCCTGCTCCGCTTCGGCGACGATGCCGTTGTAGTACCGGACATAGCCCTGGGGCGTCGTCACCGTCACCGTCATCGGGCTGCCGAGTAGCGCACGCAGGTCGACCGAGGCGTTCTTGCTGATCGCTTCGATACGGAAGGTGGACAGGCGCCCGAGTTCTTCGGTCGCGCTCATGTTGGCGATCAGCAGATCACTGGAAGTCGCCGTCAAGGTGATGGCGTGGCTCACGGGTCTTCCCGGTTCGGCGCATCGGCCAGCGAGCGCACCAGCGCGCAATGGGCCGTGGTATCGCCCGTGTAGGAGCCATCCGAAAAATAGCGGATATAGTCGTCGCGGCGCAGCGGACGCCAACCGGGGGCGTACGCGCCGGACGCATCGAAGTACCGTATGTGTTTTGCCGTGTGCTTGTAGGACGTGAAGAGCAAGGCGAACCGGTCGAGATTGACCGTACGACCAGCACTACCCAGGACGTTCTTGATGGCTGTTTCAACCACGGATGAGCGCGCCGCCTCCGAGGTCAGGGCCACTACGCGGCTCAGTTCCGCGGTCATGTGCTTACCACCGCCGCCGCCCGCAAGGAGCGCGCCATCGAAGTTCGTACTACCGACGGCGGTGCCCAAGGTTCCCACGTGGTTGTAATCGACGAGGTTGATCCTACCGCCGCCCAGGTCGTAAGCGATCAGCTCGAAATTCGGCGCACGGTAAAAATATCGGCGCGTCGCATTGCCCGAGGTGTACACCACCTCGGTTTCGCCCTTGCCAGCCGCGTTCTGGCGGTCGGCAAGACGAAACTCCTTGAGGAACTCGGTGTAGCGCGCGGTGCTCAGAATGATCTGCATCGGGATGCCTTGTGTGCCTGATCGGTTTGCTGCGGTGGGCGGATGTACGGCGTCAGTCGGCGATGGGGATACCGCCGGCACTTGTCAGTCGCTTGACCCAGGCGTTCCGCTTGTTGTCGTAGTCGACCCGCACGGGTGTCACGCCGTTGACCGCCGGTCGCGCTAGCGTCATGTCATCGCGTAGCTGGATCAGCCACTTTCCGACGAGCTTTGAAAGCTCTCCGCGGATGAACATGCGGACCTGCTGACACAGTGCTTCGCGAGCCGCCTCCGTCTTGGGCGCCTCCTTCCGGGAGCTTCCTTTCGCGAAGTTGTTTCGAGCCGTCACGTCCTCACCGGCATTGACCAGGTCACGCCACACGGTCATGGGGTTCTCCTTGTCGTCCCGGCCCCAAGCCCAGTCGATGACGGCCTGGCTGAAACGATTCGATTCACGACCAAACGCCATGGAGTTGCCGTCGTTGGCGATGACTTCCTGATCATCCTGGATCCAGTGCATCTCCTTGACGCGGTCGTGCGCCTGCATCTCGATGAGCGTCGCCCAGGACGTGGGAAAGTGACCGCGGAGGGCCACGGCGTCCGGGCTGTTCTCTGCACCACTGGCGGTCGCCGCGATGAAGACCTGTTCCAGGTTCAGTTCGCGCGTGAGCTTCTTAAAGCTCGTCACGACGCACCCGTCGAAGTCATTGAAGACGTGATTGCCCTTAGGCATGGGTCACGCCCTCCGCTTGCGGGACATCGAGGTCGTCGAACCGATAGACGAACGTGCCGCCCGAGGCATCAACCTGTGCGCGTTGCACCTTGTCGCCCGCCATGGTCCGCATGAGCAGTTCCCGGCTGATGTCCGGCAACATCGTGTTGGTCAGGATCGCGTCGATCATGCGACCGCCGCTCTCGCTTTCCGTGCAGCGGCTGACCACCAGGGCCGTCGCTGCCTCCGTGCACTCGAAAGGCACGCGATAGCGATCCTCGATACGCCGTTTGATCCGCGCTACCTGAAGACGGACGATCTCGCCAAGCATCTGCTGGCTGAGCGGGTAATACGGCACGGCCACGAGCCGCCCCAGCAACGCGGGCGGAAAGACATCGAGCAAGGGCGTGCGCAGGGCAGCCGCCATCGTCTCGACGTCCGGTACACGCGCCGCGTCGGCACACAGGCGCTCGATCGTCTCCGTTCCCGCGTTCGTCGTCAGGATGATGAGCGTGTTGCGGAAGTCGATACGACGCCCCTCCCCGTCCTCCATGACACCCTTGTCGAAGACCTGGAAGAAGATTTCATGCACGTCCGGATGGGCTTTCTCGACCTCGTCCAGCAGCACGACCGAGTAAGGCCGGCGACGTACCGCCTCGGTCAGCACCCCGCCCTCGCCATAGCCAACATAGCCGGGCGGTGCGCCTTTGAGCGTGGAGACGGTATGCGCCTCCTGGAACTCGCTCATGTTGATCGTGATGAGGTTGTGCTCACCGCCGTACAGCGTCTCGGCCAACGCCAACGCCGTTTCGGTCTTGCCGACACCCGAGGTGCCCGCGAGCATGAAGACGCCGATGGGTTTGTCGGGGTTGTCCAGGCCCGCGCGCGATGTCTGCACCCGCCTGGCGATCATTTCCATGGCATGGTCCTGCCCGATCACCCGCTGGCCCACCAGGGCAGCCAGGTTCATCACGGTTTCCAGTTCGCTGCGGACCATGCGGCCGACAGGAATGCCGGTCCAGTCGGCGACCACTGAAGCCACCGCTTGCTGGTCGACAGCAGGCAGGATCAACGGCGTTTCGCCCTGGCGTTCGGCAAGCGCGGCCTGCAGAATCCGCAGGTCGACGAGCATGTCCTCGCGCCCGCCGCCATCGGCGTCGTCGGATGCTGTTTCGCTAGCGTCGCGAAGCCGGGAGCGCAGGTCGAGGATGTCCTTGACCAGGTCGCCCTCCTCCGCCCAGTCCTGTTCCAGCCCGGCCAGGCGGTCCGCTTCGACGTCCAGTGCGGTCTCGACCACGCTCTTGCGCTCGAGCACATCGATGCCTATCGCGCCTTCGCGATCGATGATGGCCTGCTCGGCCTCGAGCGCCTCGATCCGCCGGCGCGCATCGGCAACGCGTGCCGGGACGGCATGGTGACTGACCGCCACCCGCGCGCACGCCGTATCGAGCAGGCTCACGCCCTTGTCCGGAAGCTGACGTGCGGGAATATAGCGATGCGACAATCGCACCGCTGCCTCGATGGCTTCATCGAGCACCTGGACCCGGTGATGGGCTTCCATCACACCCGCCACCGTGCGTAGCATCAGCAGGGCTTTTGCCTCGTCCGGCTCGCCGACCTGCACGGTCTGGAAGCGGCGGGTCAACGCGGGATCCTTCTCGATGTGCTTCTTATATTCGGCCCAAGTCGTCGCGCCGATCGTGCGCAGGGTGCCTCGTGCGAGCGCAGGCTTCAGCAGGTTGGCAGCGTCGCCCGTACCGGCTGCGCCACCGGCACCCACCAGCGTATGCGCCTCGTCGATGAACAGGATGACCGGCGTCGCCGATGCCTGGACTTCATCGACCACCTGGCGAAGGCGGCTCTCGAATTCGCCCTTCATGCTTGCGCCTGCCTGAAGGAGGCCGACATCCAGCACGCGCAATTCCACCTCACGAAGCGCAGGCGGCACATCGCCGGCGACGATGCGCTGCGCGAATCCTTCAACCACCGCGGTCTTGCCGACACCCGCTTCGCCGACGAGCATGGGATTGTTCTGCCGGCGACGCATGAGGATGTCGACGACCTGCYGAATCTCATCGTCGCGGCCGACCACGGGGTCGATCTTGCCCTCGCGCGCCTGCGCGGTGAGGTCAACGGTGTAGCGCTGCAGGCCTTCCCGCTTGCCCATCTGGGCCGGCGCTGCCGAGTCCCCGGGCGTCGCGACATCGCCCATGCGGAAGCCGTCGGACGGAGCGAGGCGCTCTTCAGGAGACCCGGCGATCATGCCCGGAAGGTCGTCGACCAGGCCCTCTGCGCGGATCTTCGCGAACTCGTTCGAGATACCGGTCAGCACATGACGCAGGCGACGCGTGCGAACGATGCCAGCGACGAGATAGCCCGTACGCACCTGGGTCTCGCCGAAGCTCAGGGTGGCGTACACCCAGGCGCGCTCAACGGCCTCCTCGATATCGGCCGAGAGATCGCTGACGGTGGTCGCACCACCCGGAAGGCGCTCCAGCGCATCAGCAAGATCGCGCGCGAGACGCGAAGGATCGATGCCCACGTGGCGAACGATACGATGCACATCGGAATCACCCAGCTGCAGGATCTGCTGTAGCCAGTGCACGAGTTCGACCTCGCGATGCCCGCGCAGGCGGCAGGCGACCGTGGCGCCTTCGATGGCTTTATAGGCAAGGGCGTTGAGCTTGCCGAACAGGGCGGTACGGCTGATGTCGGTCACGATGGCGTCCTCGATCGATGCGAAACGGAAAGGGGTTGAAGGACGAGGTCGTCGGCATCGTCAGGACCGGCGAACCGACCCATCCACGCGGACAAGCCCATCCGGGCGCCGCGCCCGAGATGCGTTAGCGGCACCTCGTCGCGCCGCAGCACCAGTTGGACGTCCCAGTCGAGCGCGTCCCCCACGTAGAAACGCACCGCGGCGAGCAGCTCGCCGAGCGCCTCGCCACCGGGAAGGAAGCGTCGGTAATCGGCAAACGCCATGGGTCCGAGCCGGATACGAAAGCGATGCTGCGCACTGCGCACGGCGGCGCCGAGCACCGCCGTCGTACCTAGTCCAGCCATGGCCGTGCCCACACGCAGGCGCCCCTCATCAGGCAGGGGCAGCCATGCCACGGCGAATTCCTCGAGCTGCACCGGCACGGCGAAGAAGACGGCAAGCAAGGCCACGAGACCTTCGGCATTCCGCGCCTGGGCAACGACGCGTCCGGCCATGTAGCGGCGGAACCGATCAGGCAAGGCATCGCGTCCGGCCAGCGACGGGCTGTCAATGCCCACGAGCGCGCCGAGGAAGTGCGCGAAGGCATCCTCCTCGGGMCGATCCATCTGCACCGTCGGCTGTGCATCGGCCCACGCCCGGTAGAAGAGACTGAGCATGCGGTGGTGGAACACGTCCGCGAAGGCGGTGAGTGTCCGGTCGCGCGAGAGCCGCTCGCGCTCCAGCGTGTATTCGGTGAGGTGAAGCGGCAAGGCGCCGTTCGGCCCCCACAGGCCCAGCATCAGGCTGTGGATACGGGGCGGCAGGTCTTCGGGGGTGTCGACGCGGTCGATGCTGCGCGATGCAAACCCCAGTGACGGCGTATGCGCGAGGCGAACGGGGTCGTCCGTCGGACGCACGGAATAACCGAGCCGCGGATGCTCCGTATAGACGCACTCGATCCGCCGCAATGCCTCGAACCAGTCGAATGACGACGGGTCGGCATGCAAGGCGTCGAGCAGCGCTACAGAATCGGGCGCGTGCCGGAACGAGCCGTCCACCGTGCCACCTCATTGCGTTCCAGGGTATGCAGCACCGTCTCGGTGAACGAATTCAGCGAGACGTACCGAGCGAAGAAGTTCTGCATCACCGAGCCGAACAGGAAGGCGCCGGTACCTTCAAAGGCCTGGTCCTCACAGGTCAGGCGAATTTCGAGGCCACGGCCATAGGTGACGGGACCTGCGATAGGAAGGCGGCGCACGATCGGCGCCGAACGCACCTCGCGCAGCCCCTCGATCAGGCGGCGCGAGGCTGCGTCGTACTCGTCGCTATAGAGCAGGAGCATCTCGCGCAGCGCCGGTGCGCCATCGTCATGTTCGAGCAGGGAGAGGTAGTTCAGCTGAAGGTGGCTGACCAGCTTCCATGCCGCCTGCCCTTCCGCCATCGCCGCGCGCGGGCGCGTCGGCCCCGCCACGCAGCGGATCGACCGCACAGGTGCATCGGTGTCGAGCATTAGGTCCGTGCTGCCCTTCCCCACTGGCATGTGCAGCGGCAGGTCCCGGTTGCTGCACAGCAGGCGCATTCCCAGCTGGCGCAGGCTGCTCGGATACGGCGCCTCGCGTCCATCGACCAGCGAAAGAAAAACCTCGCCCCCCACGTAGCTCGAACGCGGCCCGTCGCGGCGTTGTCGCTGAGATGCCACGCGCGGTTCGCGGCGCAGTGTGTAGAACGCGGACGCCGGCTGGTGCCACGTTCGCGCGTTGCCCCCATAGAACGGGAAGAAGCTCTGCTCGGGCTCCTGGCTGTCGCCGAAGCCCTGTACGTCCTCCACATCGTAGACTTCGAAGTCCATCGGTCGCGTGCGGTCGGCCAGCACGTGATATTCAGCGGCGCCATCGCGAAGGTGGATCCGATCCGAACGCCGCGGAAACAGGTTGATCGCCGGCGTGCAGAACAACCGCAGGTACGATGCATCGACCGCTTTCTCAAGGCGCGCTACGGCACGGTCCAGCCAGACCACGATATCGAAGGTCGTGACGCTGGAACGAGGCAGCAGACGGCGCAGGCCGGTGAACGCGGCAAACTGGAAACGCTGGGGACAGGCAAAGTATTCCTGCAGGAGACGGTAGCCGCTGAACGAACGATCGCTCACCGGCAGCAAGGCCTCGGCGTCCGTGAAACCGCGCGGCTCGATGCTGGCCTGCCCCGTGTGCCGGACGCTCTCACCCGCAACAACGGAAAAGCCCACGCCGTTACCGAGCACCTGCTCGTACAACAGGCTGGCAAGGTCTCCCGCACCGGCGAAGAACACCGGCAGCTCGTCGAACGAAAGCGCGTCCATCTGCACGCCGGCAGCCAGCTTGAAACGAAGGCGCAAGGCCGCACGCGGGCTGCTTCCCGGTGGAACGCCCAGTCCTGCCGCCGCGATCGCCGCAGGACTGGACAGATAGCGTGCCTCGTCCAGTGATAAAGGCAGAAGGTTCACCGGGTGGGCCGTGCGGTATTCACACGCCGTGCGCTCACCGAAGCCGATCTGGCTCCGCAGCGCCGTGCCGCGTGACACGAGATGGCCATCGCCCGGCAGGCTTTCGCCACTATCCGGCGACATCTCGACCACCGTCATCGACGGGACCGGCGCGAGATACTGGGGATACAGCATCCGCAACAAGTGCTGGGTGAAAACCGGATGCTGTGCATCCATCTTCATCTGTACACGCGCCGACAGGAAGGCAAAGCCTTCCAGCAGACGCTCCACATAGGGGTCCRCACACTCCATGCCATCCATGCCTAGGCGCCCGGCGATCTTGGGATACGCGCTGGCGAACTCCGCGCCCGTTTCACGGACGTGCTGGAGTTCCTGGTTGTAGTAGCGGAGAAGTCTGGGATCCATGGGCTCAGCCGAGGCCGTCGAAAACGCTGAAACGTGCCGTTTCCAGATCGACCTCGGTCTTCAGGTAAAGGTTGAGGGGCAAGGGCTGCGCCCACATCGTCGCTTCGATGCTGAACGACAGCGTCAGGCGGTCCATCCGCGCCGTGTCGGCCTTGACGTCCACGTGCAAGGTGGATGGATCCAGGCGCGGTTCAAAGGTCGCGATCGCAGCGCGAATCCGCTGGCGTAGCACGTCGATATCGAGGCCGGCGATCGCCGCACCGGTCAGATCCGGAATGCCGTAGTCGAGGACCGAAGCCTCGACATGCGGCAACCCGGCCAGCTCGTCCGAGGACCAGTGGCGCGTGCAATTGAACAGCCAGCCCAGGTCGCGCACGACGTACTCGCGCAGGCGCGCTGCCGTGATCACACGCTTGTCCCGGCTCTCCTGCGCGACGTGGGGTTCGTCGTCGCGCAGGCGATCCAGCAACGAGGGCTGCAGCCGCTCCTGGGTGGTCAGCTCGGCCATGCGGAGATCAGGCCGTGCCCTTCACCTGCTGCATGTCGTAGGTGAAGTCCTTGGTGCCGCCCGTTGCCTTGCCCTTGTCGTCCTGGGGCTGGAACGAGTACTTGAACTTGCCGAAATGCAGGGTGATGTTTTCCGTCAGGCGCTCGTCGCCGCCACTGCCACCGGTGGACACCGAGGTGATCATGACGCCCTCGGTCAGCTCGATGGTCACGAAGTCGGTCTGTTCGCCCGTCGCATTGGTGACGTAGAGCGTGGCGCTGTCGACACGCGCACCGGTGCAGACCGCATTGAGCAGCGCGTTCGAGCAGGAATCGACGAACTTGGTGATCGTGATGTCCTGCACGTTCGCCTTGCCGCCAGACGCGTAACCCGCGCCGGTATGCAGGTTGCCCGAGTTACTCGCGCCCCACGACCAGGCGATGATCGGTACCTGGTCCTTGTGCTTGGCATGATTGGAAGCACCCTCGATCTTTACCTGACCGGGGCCGAACTTGAGATGCATGTCGAAAGCCATGAACGCTTTTCCTCATTTGACGCGTAGTAGTGAAGGACTCAGGCGGCCTTGCCGGACGGCAGGCGTGCAACCAGGCGCAGCGACACCGTGAGGCCTTCGAGCTGGTAGTGCGGCTTGAGGTAGAACTTGGACGTGTAGTAACCCGGGTTACCTTCCACTTCCTCGACGACTACCTGCGCCGCAGCGAGCGGCTTGCGCGCCTTCGTCTCTTCGTTGGAGTTGACCGGGTCGCCATCCACGTAGTTGAGGATCCAGCGGGTGAGCCAGTCCTGCATCTGTTCGCGGGTGCTGAAGGAGCCGATCTTGTCCCGCACGATGCACTTCAGGTAATGGGCGAACCGCGAGCAGGCAAACATGTAAGGAAGGCGTGCACTCAGTGCCGCGTTGGCGGTCGCGTCGGGATCGTCGTACTCCTCCGGACGGGCCAGCGACTGGGCACCGATAAAGGCCGCCATGTCGGAGTTCTTGCGATGCACGACCGGCATCAGGCCCATCTTGTCCAGCTCGGCCGACCGACGGTCCGTGATGGCGATTTCGGTCGGGCACTTCATGTCGACGCCGCCGTCATCGGTCGGGAAGACGTGCGCCGGCAGGTTGTCTACCGTCCCACCCGATTCCACGCCGCGGATACGCGTGCACCAGCCGTACTGCTTGAAGGAGCGATTGATGTTGACGCCCATCGCGTAGGCGGCGTTCTGCCAGGTGTACTTCGTGGAATCGGCACCGCTGGTGTCTTCCTCGAAGTCGAACTCGTCGACCGGGTCCGTCTTGGCCCCGTAAGGAAGGCGCGAAAGCGTGCGGGGCATGGTCAAGGCCACGTACTTGGCGTCTTCGCTATCACGCAGTGAGCGCCATGCCGCGTAGTCGGGCGTCGAGTAGATCTTGGCCAGGTCACGCGGATTGGCGAGTTCGCTCCAGCCGTCCATACCGAGCAGACCCGGCGCGGCGGCGGCGATGAACGGCGCATGCGAGGCGGCGGCCACCTGGGCCATGCCACGCAGCAGTTCGACATCCTGCGGCCCGTGATCGAAGTAGTAGTCGCCGATCAGGCAGCCGTACGGCTCACCGCCGAGCTGGCCGTATTCTTCTTCGTACACCTTCTTGAAGATCGGGCTCTGGTCCCAGGCCGTGCCTTTGTAGCGCTTGAGCGTGCGACCGAGGTCGTTCTTGGAAAGATTGATCACGCGGATCTTCAGCTGCGGATCCGTTTCGGTGTTGGACACCAGGTGGTGCAAGCCGCGCCAGGCACCTTCCAGCTTCTGGAAGTCCGGGTGATGCAAGATCAGGTTGACCTGCTCACTGAGCTTGCGATCGATCTCGGCGATATAGGCGTTGATCGTCTGCGTGACATCGTCCGAGACAATGTCTGAGCGATCCAGCACCTGCTCGGCCAGCGTACGGACGGCCGATTCGACCTCGACACGTGCGCGCTCGCTTTTCGGGCGGAATTCCTTGGAAAGCAAGGCGGCAAAGTCGCCACCCTCGGTGGTCTGGACAAGAGCCTCGGCGGCCTGGGTCTGCGTGGTCGCCATGGCTCAGTCTTCCTTCGTATCGGTGGTGGCCGAGCGCGTCGCGGCAAGTGCCGCCAGCAGCGCGGGATCCTGGATCGCCTGCGCGATCAGCTTCTCCGCACCCGCTTTGCCGTCGAGGTAGGTGCCAAGGTTGGCCAGCTGCGTGCGCGCCTCGAGCAGCTTCGCCAGCGGCTCAACATGGCGAGCGATCGCCGCCGGTGAGAAGTCGTCGAGATGGCTGAAGCGCATCTCGATAGCGAGGTTGCCCTCACCCGTCAGTGTGTTGGGAACATTGAAGGAGACCGTCGGGCGGATCGACTCCAGGCGATCGTTGAAGTTGTCGACGTCGATCTCGAGCGCCTTGCGCTCTTCCACCGGCGGCAGGTCACCAGCACTCGCGCCGGAAAGATCCGACATGACGCCCATCACGAACGGGATGCTCACCTTCTTCTGGGCGCCGTAGAGTTCGACGTCGTATTCGATCTGGACGCGCGGGGCGCGATTACGCGCAATGAACTTCTGGCTGCTCGACTTTGCCATCGTTTTTTCCTGCGTTTGCAATAGGCATGATGAATCGCAAAGATGAAATGAGTTCACTCCATCAATGGTCGGCAAGTATCGGCCGGCATGCGTTGCGGCTGAAATCGTTGCTCGGTATACGAGTCATAAGGAGGAATGATGGGTTCCTGCGGAACTTTGGCGCCGTCCGGTCGGCCGCGCAGGTCCCCACGATGTCGATCTCCTCACTGCTCAATCGACGTATGAATGCGGCCACCTCGTCCGCCCAGGAGAAGCCTCGATGAAGACCTGTCCTCGCACCGTTGTTCCTTGCCACGTCCGGGCCATCAGCGTTGGCCGCGCAGCGGCATTTGCGGCGTCGCTCCTGCTCAGCCTCGCCACCGGGTCACTACACGCAAAGGGCAGCCCCGGCATGGCGCCGATCGACGCCTATCTGTTGGACCGGGCAACGGAAATCAGCCTGGCAAGGAGCGCCGCCCCAGCCGCCATCTCTAAAGATGCGACCGTTCTGGTGCTGACGCGTACGGGCTACGAAACAGCCGTCAAGGGAACCAACGGCTTTGTCTGCTACGTGGGGCGCGGCTTCGGCGGCGCGCCCGATTGGCCGGAGCGCTGGGACCCCAAGATCCTCGCCGCCGCCTGCGATAACCCGCCAGCGGTACCCACGATGACAGCCCTTCTGAAGCTGCGTACCGCCCTGACGCTTGCGGGTAAGAGCGATGCCGAGGTCATGGATCGCATTAAGGCTGCCCTACGGACAAAGGAGATTCCGCCGCTCGCTGCCGGTGCCATGTGCTACATGATGTCGAAAAATGCGTATCTGTCCGCAAAGGGCGAACACAACATGGCGCATGTCATGTTCTACGTGCCCACCAAGGACGGCACGACCTGGGGTGCGAACCTGCCAGGTTCACCCTTGATCGGCGGTAACTACTGGTACTTGCTTCCGGGGCATGAGGCTGACGTTGCCGCACTGCCGCCTATCTCGGTCTTTCTGGTCGGGACGAGCACGTATTCGGACGGTACTGCGGTCGCGCCGCATGCTATGTAAGGCTGGGTCGTTATCGATTCCTGTGTGCAAGGAGCCAACGACCGGCCAGGGCGCTCCATAGCGGATACATCGAGCAACCGATCAGTGTGCCAAGGGCAAGGATCATGTGGACGATACTGTTCGCCATGTCGGTCCCCGGCGGTGTCGGATCATTATCGGAAATCGGACCGTGCAAGATCGCCGGATCGACGAACAGCGCGTAGCCGATGGGAAAGAGGCTGATCAGTATCAGTCCGATTCCAGCGACGACGCCTAGTTTCCGCAGACCCGACGGGAGCCCGATGGCGTTCTGCCGGCAGACGACGATGAGCCACACCCCAAGCGCGCCTTGGGGAATCATGTAGAGCACATCCGCGATGGCGTTGACGAAGCTCAAGACCATCAGGACAACGATCAGAATGAGAAAGGTGATGGCCGCGGCCGCCGTTAAACGAGTCGATCCGGGCGAATGCTGGCGAGCGAGGGCGTCCAGCGCCAGGGCGAACGGAATCAGGCAGAGAGATTGGAGAATGATCCCGGCATCATGGCTTCTGAGCAGAAGGTGAGAGGTCTGGTGCTCAGCTCCTGAAGGTCTCAGCACAAGGAATGCGATGAGACATGCAAACGCCGCTATGCCGAAGACGCCACTGATGACGGCGAACCGACCTGCAAGGCGATTTCCTGACAGAGCACGTTCAGTGAGAGGCTGCATTGTCATTTGAGTCTCCAGCATTCCAGATAGACCTAGTCATGACTCAAGCGGAATCGCCCAAGTGGCGCGGTTCCTCCAAGCCCCAGACTGAAGTATTCGCCGCTGACCGAAGGTCCCTCGATCGGGCCTTGTAGCCAAAGATAATCGTCACATACCTGATTGCGCCCGATCGTCAGTTGATTGCTCTCGATGCGATATGAAAGCGGGTCGGACGCCGGGAAGAATTGCTTGTCCGTCGTTTTCGCTGAAACAACTCTCACGACCTTCCATTCGCCACTCATGCACGACTTCGCTGGTTTCTCTGTGAATTCGACCCTGAGATTGGCAAGGACGACGTGATCGGGATTCTCGACGGAGAGGGTCCACTGACCGGGAAGCTCGGTACTGCACACGGCGCCAGAAAGAAAAAGACTGGCTGCAATGAATGACGCTCTACGAAGTGACTTGGTCATACCGTCCTCCTGGTTCGTCCCTGTTGTTGTCACGATAATCCCGTGAGGGTGCTACGCCAATGCCCTCCCCTCGTGCCATGATCTTCTCCACCCCTTAGCGCCTTCCTATCAAGCGGCAACTAGAATCCCTCTTAGGAGCGACATATGGACGTAGGCTTGGTTGGCTTTCTTGTCGGCGCCGCCCCAGGGTTTACTTATGTCTTGGTCACGATGTTTCGTGTTCGCCAGGTACAGGGCCAAGCGCGAGAGATAGCCAGGCAGAACGGTGAGTTCCTGGATTTCGATTCTTCCGAGAATCAATCCTATGACTTCTTGCTCAGTCCGGAGAAGTTTATTAAGCCGACAGACGGTCCCGGCGTCCGCAGTGGCAAAAGTCTTCTTCTCTCGATCCGGGACACGATGTGGAAGCGCTTGTGGGTCGGCGTAGCCCTGATGTTCATCGGAATGCCGATCGGTATTTTCTCTGCCTCCTTCCTTTGAGTTCCCGCTATAGTTCCGCGGAAATGGCCACCAGGGGGTGGTCAGTAGAATCAGGAACATCACATGGAACGGATCGCTTCGCCGATGGGCGAACACGATGCTACTCGCTCGGACAAGGTTTCCGTGGATTCTGTACCGGCGGAAGACGCGCTGACCTTTGAGTCGCTGAAACGAAGTCTCTCTTCCATGCCGGACTACGACAGACCGTCAACTCGATCGCGTCGATGGTCGCGCATCGGCGTGCTCACCATGCTTCTTGCCTATCTGGCAGCGCTAATCGTGCCGAGACTGCCAATCAATAGCGTCACCCAGGCAGCCCATCTCTTGGCAGTCCTTGTCATCGAAGTGGCAGGATTGGGGG
>NZ_JBFUAT010000043.1:0-34101 GCF_056406135.1 Luteibacter sp. P1_D3
TCAATGATGCCGACCGCCAGAAGAACGGGGGTGACCTTTGGAGTGGCAAGTTCACCAGTTACATTACCGACGCACTGACCCTTACGGCTGAGTACGGCAAGATGCATACGAAGGCCTACCAGGCGCCCGCTAACTACGATGGTAGTCTCACGTATATCGACGGTGATGTGAACCAGAATCCGGCGTTGAATGGTGGCGTTCCTATTGGAAATAACCAGACAACAGACGGGTTGAGTGACCCCCGTCGTGGCAACTTCACTACCAACACGCGCCTCGACCTCGCGTACGCCCTCGGTGACCACACCATCAGCGTGGGGATCGACAACCTCACGGCGAAGGCGGCCAACCAGGGCAGTGAATCATCCGGGCCAGGTTACACCTGGTCATACAGCCAGTCGCTCCCGAACGTGCCGATCAATTCAGATCTTGGCGTGGGTGCGACGGGCGACTTCCCGAATGGCGAAGACGGCTACTTCGTGCAAAAAAACACGTATCGCCAGATAGCTACGGTGCGCTCTGCGCAGCGGGCTCAGTATATTGAAGACAAGTGGCAAATCAGTGAACACGTCTTGCTGCAAATCGGCCTGCGCAACGATCAGTTCACTAATGACGACTCGGCCGGTCAGGCCTACATCACGCAGACAAAGCCGCAATGGGCGCCGCGCCTGGGGGCCAGTTGGGATGTGTCCGGAGATGCCAGCTTCAAGGTATACGGCAACGCAGGCCGCTACTACCTGGGCCTCCCGCTCAACCCCGCGCTCAACTCCGCGGCGGCAACGACGAACACTGTGCAGTACTACACGTACAGCGGTATCGCAGGCGACGGAACACCGACCGGTTTGACCGCGATGTCCGGCCCCGTTTCGGGGCTGAACCTCTACGGTCAGCAACCGGATCCGAGGATGACGACGGCCAAGGGGCTCACGGCCGAGAAGCAGGACGAATACATCCTTGGCTTCACCAAGAGCGCCGGCCCGTCCTGGGTTTACGGCGCGAAGTTGATGTATCGCAGCCTGCGAAACGCCATCGATGACTACTGCGACCGTGATGCGGTGCTCGCGAAAGCCGCATCGCTGGGCTACGACGCATCCACGAACAACAGCTGCTTTTTGATTAACCCGGGGCGCGAGAATACGTTCACACTGGTCGACGCCAACGGTGACTACGTGCGGGTGCCCATGAGCAACGCTGATCTCGGATTTCCGAAGTTAAAGCGGCAGTACTACAGTCTGGAAACCCTCCTCGAGCATCCGTTCGATGGGTTGTGGTACGCGAAATTCGATTACGTCTTTTCGCGGAGCTACGGCAATACGGAAGGGCAGCTCCGCTCCGATGTGAGCCAGGCGAATGCGTCCACCAGTTACGACTGGGATGGCGCGTCCATCATGCAGTATGCCAACGGTCCGCAGAACAATGACCACACGCACCAGATAAAGCTGTACGGGTACTACCAGGTCAACGCGCAGTGGCTGGTGTCGGCCAATCTGGCGATTATTTCCGGGAGCCCAAGGCATTGTCTTGGGTTTTATGGCGCCGAAGGCACCGACCCTTTGTCGTATGGCAGTCTGTACCACTTCTGCAATGGCGAGCCATCCCCACCTGGCAAGCAGGGCCGGTTGCCCTGGACTCGGCAGCTTGATGTGGGCATGACCTACAGCCCGGCATTTTCCGAGCACAAACTCAGCTTCAGCGCCAATATCTTCAATCTCCTCAACGAGCAGCGCCCACTCCAGCTCTCTCCCTACAGCGAGCTAAGTCCGCAGCTCACCAATCCGCTGTATCGCACGGTGACCATTCGCCAGCAGCCGCGATATGCACGATTGTCGGTGAGCTACGACTTCTGATTTCGTTCCGTGGGTCTCGGATGCAAGTGCTCGCACAGGCAGTCGAGGCGACCGGCGGCTTCGACGATCAAAGCCTCTCAACGTATGCGCGGGCTGCGATCTTTGACACGGTTATGGGCCGCAGCAGGTTTGGCGTCAACGGCGAATGGGCGGAGCCCCGGGTCTTGCAGGTTCAGTTCCAGGGGATATCAGGTCATGACGTTGACCCGTTCAGGAACGGATCGACGACCCTATGTGTGCTCGATGAAACAGGCGATCAGTCTGTCAGTCAGGGCTTGGATCTTCGCTGAGGCATTCTGGCCGGAGGGGCGGACGACATAGATGCCTGCCGTCGGCGGCGGATAACGGCGCATCACAGGGACGAGCGCACCGGAAGCAATAAATTCATCAGTCACGCCGTCAGGAAGATACGCGAGACCGAGACCGGAGACCGCTGCGACCGCGAGAGCACTGGCGTTGTCAGCCTTGTGACGCCCCTGCGGGTGCACGGTGATGGTTCTCGTGCCATCCATGAACTGCCAGCTCTCCGTGCCTTGCATCAGTGCCTGGTGATCAATGATGTCGCCAGGCGTCTCGGGTGCGCCATTCGCTTTGACGTATTCAGGGCTCGCGACCAGCTTGGCGAAGATGGGTCCGACGCGCTTCGCGATCAGGCTGGAGTCCCGTAGGTAGCCAATTCGAATGGCGCAGTCGTACCCCTCGCCAACGAGGTTGACCACGCGGTCGCTATACGACGTGTGGATGTTCAGTAGTGGGTGCGCAGCCGCCATGTCTGCGAGAACAGGAGCAAAAAGCCTCGGTCCGAACGAGAGCGGTGCTGCAATCCGCAGCCGACCGCGCAGGTCCCCGGCCGGAGAAATGGCGTCCCGTGCTTCGTTGATTTCGGCGACGACGCGCGCGGCGTGGTCGCGAAACGTGGTTCCGGCTTCAGTCAGAACGGCGCCGCGGGTTGTTCTGGCCAGAAGCTTCGCGCCAAGACCAATCTCCACTCGAAGCAGCCGCCGGCTGACGATGGATTTCGACAGGCCTAGCCGGCGAGCAGCGGATGAGACACCGCCGGAGTTGGCGACCTCAACGAATGTCTCGATGTCTTCAATGTCCACAAGCGTTCCCCGTTTTGCGACACCGCGTGGCAGAAAACCAATCTACCTTAGCGTTAATGAGAGTGACAACATGCGGCGATCAATCCCGCTCACGTTACGAAAGAAGACCATCACTTATGAAGTTTCGCAATGGCCTCGACTCACTGCTCCGTCCGGAAGACTCGGTTCTCGTCCTGATCGATCACCAGCCGTATCAGCTCGCGAACTTGAATAGCCACGATCCGCAAGCTGTGGTGAATGCTTCCACGGCCCTGGCAAAGACAGCGAAGGTCTTCGGCGTTCCGACGATCCTTACGAGCGTCGTTTCCGCGCGCGGTGGCCTTATCTTTCCGCACATCACCGACGTTTTTCCCGGGGAAGTGATTGATCGGACCTTCATCAACACGTGGGAAGACGAGAAGGTCGTCGACACCGTGAAGGCAACGGGCCGTAAGCAGCTGGTCATCGCCGGTCTGTGGACGGAGATCTGCGTGGCTATGCCGGTCATCCAGGCACTCGGMGAAGGTTGGGACGTCACGGTGATCACCGACGCATCGGGCGGCACTTCCCTCGAAGCGCATGAGGTTGCCGTCCAGCGCATGATTGGTGCAGGCGCGAACATGATGACGTGGCTCGCGCTGGCAGCGGAATGGCAGCGCGACTGGGCGCGTGAGAAGACCGCCGGCGCGTTGACGGAAGTGATGGCGCAGCACGCTGCCGGCAGCGGCATTGCCTACTTCTGGGAGCAGCAGCTCCTCAATACGCCGGCGCCCACCGCAGCCTGACGCAGACGGGTAAGTGACTTCCATGGAAATTGGCATCGATAGTTTCGCCGCCATTCTCCCCGACCCGAAGACGGGCAAACTTCCGTCTGCGACCGGGCGAATGGTCGACCTTCTCGAGGAAGTGGAGTTGGCTGACCAGGCCGGTCTCGATGTGTTCGGTATCGGCGAGCATCACCAGGCTGAATTCCTCGATTCCGCACCCACCATCATCCTTGCCGCTGCGGCGGCCCGCACCGAACGGATCAGGTTGACCAGTGCCGTGACCGTGCTGAGTGCTGCCGATCCGGTTCGCTTGTTCCAGGAATTCGCGACGGTCGACCTGATTTCCAAAGGCCGCGCTGAACTCGTGGTCGGCCGCGGATCGTTCGGCGAGGCCTTTCCGCTCTTCGGTCTGGACACGCGCGCTTACGATGATCTGTTTGCCGAGAAGCTCGATCTGTTCCTCAAGTTGGGCGAGGCCACCCATCTGAACTGGAAGGGCCGTTTCCGCCCAGAGTTAAAGGGGGAGGGTGTCTACCCGCGTCCGCACCAGGCAAGGTTGCCACTGTGGGTCGGTGTTGGCGGTACGCCGCAATCCTTCGCCCGCGCGGGAGCGCTCGGCCTACCGCTTATGGTCGCGATCATCGGCGGCGGCTTCGATCGCTTTCGTCCGCTCGTCGATCTCTACCGAGAGGCCGGATCGCGTGCCGGTCATGCCCCGGAGAAGCTCACGGTGGGCGTTCATGCGATGGGGTTCGTTGGCGAGACGGACATCGAGGCGCGCGACGCATTCTATCCGGGCTGGGCGCATCTGACGGCGAAGGTGGGTCGCGAACGTGGCTGGTCCGCGCCGACGCGCGAGCAGTTTGATGACATGGCGGGGCCAGGAGGGGCGTTTCTGGTCGGCAGCCCCGCGACGGTCGCAGCCAAGATGCTTTCCGCGAGTGACGTTCTCGGTGGCGTATCGCGCATGACTTTTCAGATGAGTACCGCTTCGCTTGAGACAGCAGCGATGAAGCGCTCGATCCAACTTCTCGGCACGGAAGTCGCACCCATCATCCGGGCGAAAAGGCCATAAGCCAAGCGAGCGACTTGCTGCGATCGTCGCTCCATGAAATCGCTGGCTTGAACTGAATTCAACTCACCATAACCAACCGGAGCATCCCTAAAATGACAAGCGAAGCGATTCGTCAGCCCAAGACCGATCAACTGCTCACTCCCGAAAACGCCGCGCTGATTATCATCGATTATCAGCCGGTCCAGGTGTCGTCGATTCGCTCCATGCCGCGCGAAGAACTGGTCTTCAACATCACCAGCGTTGCCAAAGCCGCGATTAACTACAACCTGCCGATCATTCACTCCACCGTCAACGTCGCCAGCGGCAGGAATAAGCCGCCGATCAAAGAACTGCAGGAGGTGATCGGCCATTTGCCGACGTATGACCGGACTTCGATCAACAGCTGGGAAGACACTGGATTCAAGGATGCAGTCGAGGCGCTTGGTCGCCGCAAGCTCATCATGACGGCGCTTTGGACCGAAGCCTGTCTGACTTTCCCCGCGCTCGATGCCATTCGTGCGGGCTACGAGGTCTATGTGCCGGTTGATGCGGTGGGTGGCACGTCCCTTGCTGCCCATGAAACAGCGCTGCGCCGCATGGAGCAGGCGGGCGCGAAGCTCATCAGCCGCGTTCAGATGTACTGCGAACTCCAGCGCGATTGGGCACGCGAAGCCACCGTTCCTGGCTTTATGGATGTGTTTGAGTCATTCGACGGCTTCAACCCCGAGAAGGCCGCTGCGGCTAGCGCTTGATAAGCACCGTCGAGCGGTAACCACTCCAGGACCCGCTCGACCACATCGGTCCGGTAGATTTTCCGGCGGGGATCGACCGCCGCGTCGGCGTTCGTCCGCACCCACATACGTACGAAAACGCGTTCGCCGCTGTTGCCAGATGAGTAAGGGCAGAACTCATAACAGAGTCTGCGCAGAACGGAGCACATCTGCACCCACGCAAAGACCTCCTGCCAGGTATTGAATGCATAGCGCTCCCAGAACCGTGAACGAACGCCGCCTTCCTCCTTGGGCGCGTGAACGCTTGTTACGTTTCATTGACGCACACATCGGACGCCGACTCGCCATTGCCGAGCTGGCTTCGTCGGTAGGCTACAGCCAGTCTTATTTCTTCCGTGCATTCAAAGCAAGCTTTGGCAGCTCGCCACATGCCTACGTCTTGGCGCGTCGGCTTGAGCGCGCACGCGAACTGATGCTTGCGACAGACGATTCACTCAGTGACATCGCTATCCGCTGCGGGCTCGCCGATCAAGCGCATTTCACGCCTCGTTTTCGTCTGGCCTTTGATGCGACGCCCGCCCAATGGCGCAGGCGGGAGCGGTCACGCGTGCCGTCTATTTCCGCTTGAAACGCTTTAGCGATCGCTATTCGAACTGCACGAAGCCGTCTGACTCGAACGTCAGAGTTCCCGCGTTGGGTGAACTCTACGAGCATCAGCCGTTCGAGGTTGGCGGCTCGCTTCGCAAACTGTCTTCCCGCGCAGGAAGGCTCAACACCATCATCGCTAACTCAAATCCAAGCCAAGTTTCCTGCCAAGGGCGAAGGTAAAGAACAGCAGACCCGTGAGAAGTATCCCGAAAATTACAATCACCAGAGCTACCTTGCCGACCACGCGCCACACCTCGCGCTTCTCAGTCGGCTTCCCCTTCTTCTTCTGATCGTAATGCCACTTGATGGCCAGGAACATGCCGGTCCCGAATACGAGAACCTTGAAGATAATAAAGACGATGGGGACCCAATCCATTTTTCTGTGTTTCCAAGGCTATGGCTTTTCACTGTCTATCGTGCGGAGCTTCCTCCAACGGCGCGCCGTGCGGGAATGGTGCTCCAGGCGCAACGCCATACTATCGACAAACAATATCCATACATTGGGACAAATTGCCCCAGTGGCAGGTAAACCCAGTGAGTGCTACCTGAAGACTATAAGGTTGCATGATAAAAGCAAGTAAAAACAAATATATAGATGTCGTGTTGAGCCCATTGACGGCCGATCCGACAAGCGAATAGATTCGCCGCCGCGGGTTACCTTTTCGATAGCCAGGGGCAGGGAATGATCGTCAACGTTCAGGGAGCGAACGCCGTTCGCTCGAAACTCCGTAGCGGTTTTTCGTTCCGTCGTGTCGCGATCGCCGCAGCGCTCCTGTTACCGATATCGGTGGCATACGCGCAGACGGTGGCAACCCCCGAAGATGAGTACAAGAAGCTCATCAAGGTCAACGACGACATCCAGCCACTGGGAGAAAATCCTTTCGGTGAGCGCATCAGCCTCTACGACGGTAGCCTGTCATTCGAGCAGGTCGACGTCTCTGTCCCGGGTACGGGGCCGACCATCACGATCGGCCGCGAGTTCACGCTGCACACCTTTGACGACCGTCCCGATCTGCAGAACCGCGCGTTTGGGGATTGGGATATCGACCTGCCGGAGATCGTCACCACCACGGCGAACCAGAACAACGTGCAGGGCTGGCTGGTAGAGGGCGCGGTCAATCAGAAAGACGTGTGCACCGGATTCAGCCCCCCGCCCAGCGTCGCAGCACCTGCGGGCGATTCCGCCCGCACGGATTGGGAGCCCGACGCCTGGTGGCAGGGTTACCAGCTGCGTATTCCGGGGCAGGGAAGCCAGGACCTCCTGCATCGCTCCGCGCAGAACACGGCGTCGCCCAGCGCGACGTTCTATCAGGTGAGCTATCCGGACTTTCCCATCGTCACCACGAAAAACTGGACCGTCGGCTGCGTGCAGCACGCGGCCACCGATCCGGCGACGCAGAGCTTCATGGCCATTGCGCCAGACGGCACCCGCTATTGGCTGGGGTACCTCACCTACCGGTATATGCCCACGATCCACCGGCCGCTCTTCTCTTCCCCCTTGGGCTTCGCTGCACGTAGCGATGCGGTCCTTTCGCCCGCCGTGTCGTCCGACGATCTACTTGTGCGCCGCGAAGGCCGGATGCTGGTCGATCGGGTGCAGGACCGTTTTGGCAACTTCATCACGTATACCTACAGCGGCGACCAGGTCGTTGCTATCGACGGTAGCGACGGTCGCCACGTGTCCATCGCTTATCAAGCCGGCACGCCACGGATATCGACGGTCACTGTCACGGGTAATGCAGCCGGTTCCCGAACATGGACCTACGGATACACAAAGGTGGGTCTTCTGTTTCAGCTGACATCGATTGTCCAGCCGGACGGATCGACGTGGTCGTTTGATATGAGCGCGCTGAACAGCGCGTGGGTCAATATGCAGTCGGCGCACGGCACCTGCGACGCATTGGGGACCCCGGGCGGCCTGAGTAACACGTATACGGGCCGAATGACGCACCCTTCGGGCCTTAGCGGTTCGTTCACCGTGATGGCGATCAAGCGGGGACGGTCGTACGTTCCACGCGATTGCTTCGCCGGCGGCCCGAACCAGCCGAATACGCCGACCCTTCCGGGAACGTTCGCGACCACGCCGAACGCCTGGTACAACATGTCCATTGTCCAGCGTCAGTTGAGTGGCACGGGCATCGGTACGCAAACCTGGAGCTATGCGTACTCGCCGTCGTTCGAGAGCTGGATCCAGAATTGCGCTGCGGGCTGCCCCTCGACGGTCTGGACGAAGGTGATCTATCCGGATGGCCATGCCGAGCGAAGCACCTTCAGTAATCGCTACGACTACAGTGAGAGCCTCCTTCTCGGTGAGGAAATATTCGACGGTGACGCCGATGTCACCGCTCTTCGGAGAAACATCGCGTACGGTTACGTGAACCCGGATACGACCAAGGATGCACGCGCCGCACCCTATGCACACCCCTGGGGGTTCGCACCGCAAGGGCGGGTCAACCAGGCGCAGATCGGTGAACACATTCCGATGGTCACCCGCGATCTGTTCCAGAATGGCGATCAGCTCGAGTGGAACGCGCTTGCCTTCGATGCCATGGCTCAGCCGACGACGGTGGAGCGCGTCAACAACCTCGGGAGCCTCGTCCAGGAGAGGACCTCGTACCTGAACGATTTCCCGCACTGGATGATCGGGCTTCCCACGACGAGTGAGAACCTTACCGCGGGGGAAACGGTTAGTCAGGACGTCTACGACCCAAACGACTTTACTTTGCTCGAACGCTATCGTTTCGGGAACAAGGTGATGAGCTACACCTCCAATCCGCAGGGGCAGCTGGCAAGCTTTACCGATGGCAACGGCCATACGACGTCCCTGCAGAACTACTATCGCGGCATTCCCCGGACCATCCTCTATCCGGACGGCACGGGAGAATCACTTACGGTCGACGATCTCGGCCAGATCGACGCGATCGCCAACCAGAAGGGTGACGTCACCAGCTACGGCTATGACGCGATAGGCCGTCTTTCCACCGTCGTCTATCCGGGTGGCGACTCGGTCAACTGGAATGCGCAGCACATCGTCTACGAGCTCATGCCCGCGGCTGACCGCAACATCGGTGGCGTGCACTGGCGGAGAACGGCCACCCAGGGCAATACCGTCGACCAGCTTTATTACGATGCGATGCTGCGGCCGATCATCCACGACTCCCATCCGGCCGACAACAGCATCTACTACAGCATGCGCACGGACTACGACTGGCGCGGAAATCAGTCGTTCCAGTCTTACTGGTACACGGGTGCTCCGTTCCCGGTGAACATGGGTAATGGTCTGGCCACGCTTCGCGATGCGCTGGGTCGTCCGACCGGCACGCGGCATACCTCCGAGATCGGCGACTTGATCACATCGACAACGTATCTCAGTGGCGGCCGCACCCAGGTGCAGGATGCGAAAGGCAATATCACGACGAACACCTTCCAGATGTTCGACGAGCCGGTCTATGACAAGGTCGTCCACGTCCAGTCCCCTGAAAGCATCGATCAAGGCATTCTCCGCGACACTTACGGTAACCCCGTGATCATCACCCAGGACGGTGCCGGGCAGTTCATTAGCAAGAAACTCACCTACGACAGCCAGCACCGCCTGTGTCGCACATGGGAGCCGGAATCGGGCAGCAGCATCGTCGCGTACGACAATGCCGACAATGTGGCCTGGAGCGTTTCCGGTGCGTCGTTCAACGACACGGGGTGCGGGCAGGACCAGGTGGTGCCGGGCGCCAAGACCGTGCGCGCCTACGACGCCATGAACCGTCTCACCTCKGTCGTCTATCCGACCGGGACCTTGCCGAGTACCTTCACCTACGACGCACTGGGCAACGTGGCGACCAATACGTCGGGGGCAACGGGTTGGACCTTCGGTCGCAACAAGAGGGGCCTGCTCACGAGCGAGACCCTCTCCATCGATGGCCACAACTGGACGTTGGGCTACGGCTACGATGTCAACGGTATCCAGAACTCGACGACGTATCCTGATGGCGAGTTCGTTCCCTACAATCCGGATGCGCTTGGCCGTCCGACCATCATAGGAAGCTATGTATCGGCGCTGTCGCTGTTCAAGGACGGGACGATCCAGTTCTATCAGATGGGTAGCGGTGCGAGCTACGTGGGTACCAAGAACCTTCGCGATACCTTCGGCAATTTCTCTTTCAGGCAAGTGGGGACGACGCCCGTCCTTTCCGAGAACGTCACCTATGACGCCAACGGTAACATCACCCAGCTGACCGATATCGCGACTAACAATCAGCGCACCCGATCCATGGCGTACGACGGTATGAACCGTCTTGTCGCCGCGACGGCGAACAATCTCTGGGGAACCGAGTCGTACACGTACGACACTCTGAACAACATTCGGAGCGTGACAAACAGCTCTGGCGTGAATACGTATAACTACGATGCATTCAATCTGCTGAGCTCGATCAGCATCAACGGAGTTCCACAGCACACCTTCCGGTACGACGCTCGCGGCAATACCGCTGCCAAAGACACGGAGGTCTTCAACTTCGATCTGGCGAACCGCCTGACGTCGATCGACGGTAAGGGCGCCTACACCTACGACGCCGCTGGTCGTCGCGTGAAGAAGGTGACCCCGGCCGGCACGACGTACTACGCCTATAACAGCAACGGGCAGCTGATGTGGGACTTCGATGCGGCGACGGGCAACCGTTCCGACTACATCTATCTCGCCGGAAAGCTCATCGCGGCTCACCGTCCGGCCGCAGCGGGTGGAATTTCTTACTACTACACGAACCTGCAAGGATCGGTGCTGGCCACCACGGACGCGGTCGGTAACTTGCGCTCGTCCAATGACTATCGCCCCTACGGCGCGAGCGCCCTCGGTACGCCTCTGGCCGGCCCCGGATACGCAGGCCACGTGAACGACGGCGATGTCGACCTGGTGTACATGCAGGCGCGTTATTACGACCCTGGCGTGGGCAGGTTCCTGAGTGAGGATCCGGTCGCGCCCAGTCCGGGTAGCCTGTTCAGCTTTAACCGCTACGATTACGCAGGCAATAATCCCATCATCAACGTTGATCCGACGGGAAAGACCTGCCAGCGTGGCTCGGACGGCAATTATTCATGCCAGATCGATCACGTCGTCGATCACGTGAAGGGTAGGGCGGTGACCAGAAAAGCAACGGAAGACGATCACAAGACCTATGCAGGCCTCGAGAAATCGCTCACAGATGCGGTGAACTCGGCTGCCAGTTCAGGAAAATCAGCCAATATATCGTTTGAAAGCGGCAGCAAGACTTACGCGTTCACCATAACCGGCACATCAATTGCCAAGAATCTGGCGAAGCGGGAGATGAATGTCGATCCGTCCGACGAGGGGGCGATGGCCACGTCAGGCAGCACTACCACGGTGGAAAAGCTCGGGATACAGCCGGCTCTCTCCATTTATGGGAATAGCGAACGGACGCAGAAGATGGAGTTGTTACATGAGGGTATCCATGACAGCCGGGAAGAGTCCCAGGCTCTGGGCATAAGCGGGGACATTCAGATGGGCGTCAATCAAGATGATCATCAACAATCCTACGACGACGCAGCAAGTTCGTTCCTGGGGCCCATCCAGTGAATGTGATGGCGCTCGCTCTGGCTGCCGGCAGCGCGCTGTGTTGCTTGCCCATTCATTCGGTCGATGATCTTCGTTCGCCCATAAAGTATGTCGATACGCGACAGGGTTACTTCATCGGTATCGAGAAGAAAACGTTTGTGATAGGCACGGCTACAGACAGCGTACGTAGCCCGGCTAACGACATGCCGCAGGTCTCGGGGTCTGTCGGAAACTGCTCGTCCCGCGCATTCAAGTGCCGTTCCATCGCCTACCTGGTCCTCGTTGTTCCGAAGACCGAGGCTGCTCACGCAGAATATCTGGATGGCCCGAGAATCGTAGTTACCCGTCTTCCGAACGGTGGATGGCACGGCTCCGCTACGTGCTCTTCGCTTACTAACACAGGTTGCTCAAGTCGCGTCGACATGAGTAAGCCAGTGGTGGAATACGAGTACGAGATCGATCCGGGCGGCACACTGACGTCGTTGAAGATCAAGAACTGGAACAGCAAGCGAGAGATCGCAAGCTCTCAAGACCTGGCTCTAGTGAGCAAGGTGGGGCTCAAGCTGGATTGATCCGCGACGTCGATAGAGTCCCTCAGCGACCTGTCGTCGAGTCCAGAGCCCTTTCGCGGGGCATGGGACTCGACGCCGGGTCGCTATTCAAGGCTGGGGTACATCGGGCGGCCGGATCACTTGGCGGCGGATCGCTTGGCTTTTGCGAGAACCTTCCCCAGGTAAACACGCTCCGTGCGGCAGATATCGAATCCCGTGATCGTCAGTGGAGCCATCCCGCGATACGTGACTGAGAGATCTTCCTTGCATGGTTCCACGCTGTCGAAGCGGACGTCGGCCTCACCACTTCTACCGCCGATCAGCGGGCCACCAAGATCAAGGGCGTGCCAACGGCGCGTCCCCGCGGGCGAAGCTTCGATGGACGTCACCGTCCGGTCAGAGTCGTTCACGAAAGTGACAAAGTGCGGTGCTGCGTGTACTGACGTGGCACACGCCAGGCTGATGAACAGGCAGGCCGATGGTGCCCACGGCCGCGCTCTCTGACGGCGACCGCGTCGATGCTGATCCAACATAGTGTTCTCCTTTCAATGGCGTCACGCTGCGGCATGGCGATGTCGTCCGACCGTTGAGTCCCCTGAACAGGCATGCGTTGTCGGTAGCTATGCAAGCTATGCGGCGCAGATGGCGGTTTTGAGGCGGCGAACTGACGTGACGGCGAAGGTGTATGTCGCTAAGCGCTAACGCTTCCGAAGAGCGAAGTACCCGTAGATCGCCTTATCACCCGGAATCATCTCTGAAACGACGATGGCGATGTATTGGCGGCGGGACTTCCAGATTGTCACGGACGATAGGCCGTCCGGCCACCGGCTTGAGATCTTCTTCGCATGCAGCTCATCGACAAAGAAGTCGTACAAGCAACTCTTGATCACCCTGCCGAATGATCCGGACAGATGTAGACGGTAGTCGATGACTTCGTACTTGCCGTTCAGGTACGTTGCGAGCGCTCGGTGCATGGAGGCTTGTTCGTCAACATAGTCACTCAACTTGGCCGGGGCGCGTGATTCGAAGATGTCAGTGGGTAATAGGTCGATGATCGCTGCGGACGTTTGACTATGCGCGGTCACAGGAGAGATCGTCCAAGAAGCGACTACGAGAACTGTCAACATCCACCGACGAAGCAATCTTGCGCGTCGCTCATCTGCACATGACTGGACCGTGCTGGGCAGGGAGACACGATTCTTGCGCGGCCATTTGGCGCATATTTTCTTGTGCAATCTGTTGTTCTGCATACTGCTCCTGCCCGAGAGCTCTGAATTCGTGTCCATCTGGTGTAGATGCGAGGTTTCGGAGCGCTGTGGTCGTTTCGTCTGGGTTACCCAGGCTGTTGAGAAGCGCGTCAAGCTCCCGATCACCTGTACGGATCTCGTCAGGTGGCGGCGCGTGACGCCTATCGGCCTCTTCGAATACTGGGCTGTGGTCGACTGGTCTCGCGCCGCGATCAAAGGCCTGGATGTGGCCATTCTCAGCGACCGTCTTGAGGTCGACCTCTACGGTTGCGTCGTGGGAATGAATGCTGTGTGTGGGATGCATGTTGTGACCCCACGGGTTGCGCAAGGTGGCTACACCGCGCAGTGACTCACCCCTCAAACCACGTCGACATCCCGTCCCAAATCACTCAGGAGCATTCCATGTCCCGCATCAACGTCCCGACCCGTGAAGAAGTGTCCCCGACCAACCAGGCCATGTTCGACCAGTTGCAGAAGGGCCTTGGCAAAGTCCCCAACCTCTACGCCACGCTCGCTCACTCCGAGTACGCCCTCGGCAGCTACCTGACGTTGCAGAATGCCCAGAGCAGCATCTCGGGCAAGGCGCGCGAGGTAATCAATCTGGTGGTGAGCCAGGTGAACGAATGCGAGTACTGCCTGGCTGCACATTCCGTGATCGGCAAGATGACGGGATTCACCGACGAACAGGTCATCGAAATCCGTGGTGGCACGGCGAGCTTCGATCCGAAGCTCGACGCTCTTGCCCGGCTCACGCGTCGCATCGCGATCCGTCGTGGCAAGATCGATGAGGCGCTGCTCGAGGCCTTCTTCGCCGCCGGGTGGGACAAGGGGAACCTTGTCGATGCCATCGTGACGATCGGCGACAAGACGATCACGAACTACCTGCACGCGGTGACCCAGGTTCCTGTCGACTTCCCGGCTGCACCCGCGCTGCCGCGTAAGTCGGAGCAGGCTGCCTGACATAGGTCTGACGACAAAGCTTCCTGACACGAATAAGGAGCCCCGCAGGCATACGGGGCTCCTTTTTTGTAGAGGGGCCGACGCCAGTTACTTGCTCTTCGAACCTTTCTTGCCTTTGATGGCGTCTGCGCCACCCGGATCCTGGCTCAGTTCACCAAGGTCCGCACCGGTCACAGGATCACGCGACGGGTCGGAAGCGCCTCGGGCCGCGAAGGCCTCGACGGTTGCGTCGTCGTCGCTCGCGAGGACCACGGAGGCCGTGCCGTCGCCCCCATCCAGAGGCGTGTTCTCATCGGATGGGACCAGCACCTGCCACTGTTCCCCGCTGTTCCATGGGCCCGACATGTCACCTTCGCCAGGGGACGTGTTCACGTAGAGGTTCGTAAAGCGCGGGTCGCCCGGCAACTTACCCGGCGGGAAGCTCTTGTCCATCGAGTAGAGCGCTTTTTCGAAGCTCTTCTGATGCGCGATTTCACGCGTCATCAGGAAGGTCAGAGCATCTTTCACGCCCGGATCCTCCGTCACGTTGATGAGGCGCTCGTAGACGATTTTGGCGCGGGCTTCTGCAGCGATGTTCGAACGCAAGTCCGCGGTCGGCTCGCCGATGGAATCGACGTACGCACCGGAGAAGGGCACACCTGCCGAATTGATCAAGGCGGGGCCGCCGCCGAACAGGACCTGAGTGACGTGCGAATCGTTGCCGGCACCCTGAAGCGAGCGGAAAAGGTCAGCCTCCGAATCGACGGCTTCGGCGAGCCGTCCCTTCGCGCCACGGTTGAGCATCGCGACGAGGGAGCCGATGACTTCAAGGTGGGATAGTTCCTCGGTTGCAATGTCGAGAAGCATGTCTTTGCGGCCCATATCCTCTTCGGCCAGGGCCTGGGTGAAGTACCGCATCGCGGCCGCCAGCTCGCCCTGCGGCCCGCCGAACTGCTCGAGTAGAAGGTTCGCAAGACCGGGGTTGGTTTCCGAAACACGTACGGTGTACTGAAGTCGTTTGTTGTGACTGAACATGGGCTGGCACTCTGGGCTGGCTGGAGTCCTGACCATCGAGTGATCTCCGTGTCGGACAGGAGCAACTGACGTGAGTGTCCATCCACGTTTGTCAATCTGGCAGCCGGAGGTTGGCCGCGGTTCGCTCGGTGTTGGACGCGCTGTCCGGATCTCGTGTCACAGTCCCGTCGGCGGGGGCTCCAGCGCTTGTTGCGCGTCGTCTTCGATTCTGGCCTCCTCAAGCGCCCTCAGAGCCGGGAGAATCTGTTCGTCGAAGATGGTTGCCTCGTCCGGCGTCAGGCTGGCCTTTCCGCTGGCGATGATCTTCTGCACGACATCGTAAGGCGCTCCTCCCTCGAATACGAAGCCGCTCGCTACCAGCTCCTTGAGCGATTCAATCAGTTCGTTGTCGATATGGTCGTTCCAGCCCACGTGATCTCTCCCACATGCGTGCCGGGCAGGGAGCCCGGCTACCTTGCGATCCAGCAGAACAGAAAGTCCGGACAGTCCTGTAAAGCGCGGGTGAGCAAACGCCATGCATTCGTCAGGACCCGCTCCGCGCCGAGGCTCGGGCCTCAGGATCACCGATTGCTAACTCTTTTCGCCCGGCACCGTTACGGCAATATCTGCACAATTGGCGTCCCAACGGAGGCGAACTATGCATGTGTCTGACAATCTCCCGACGAGAGCCATCGTATTTTGACCGCGGCATCAAGGCGTGACCTTCTATGGATGCCAGAAACTGCCAATGCCTGCATGACGGGCACGGTGATCTGGTACCACCCCGGCTTGCGTTTTGGCTTTATCGAATGTCTTGGCGGCCTGACGCTCGGTACCTTGGAGCGGGGCTGCCTGGATTTGTTCGATCAAGTGAGAGGCCCCTTGTCAGCGTCCGGCCCGGCTACGTTTGCCAATGTGTCGACCGGGAAAGCCGTGCTGTTCGACGTCGAAGCGAACGCGCTTTCGGAAGACCAGGCCAACGAGTTGCTTGGATTGGTCCAGGGATAGGTCTCGTTTGTCGCCCCCGTCGAGTGCGAGCGGCACATAGAGGTGCAGTGCACGGTGCATGCGCATGCGCGGACGTCTTGGGCTAAAGTCCGTAACCGGGACTAGACGGCGCGCCTCGCGCTACTGCACCGGAGATTGCGCTGTGAGGACCTATCCACTCGAGGGTGAAGTGGCACGCTCTGGTGCTTTCGAAATCGAGAATGTCTATGTATCTCGACGATCCGTGGCAAAAGTCCTTAAGGGGATTAAAGGCGTAACGGACGTTCAACTCCGTGGAAGGGTCCTATCCGCCGATGAAGTGAGAGTCGCGTTTTGCTTTATGGGTCGGCCATGCATCGTCTGGGAGCCCTTCAGCGACAACTCCCGCTACTGGATAGGGCCGGAAGACCCAGGAGCGCCAGGTCCTGACATATTCCCGATAAGGACGGCCTTTGACAGGCATGAGCCGCCTTTCCTCCGAAGGCTGTTCTGGGGCCTCTTGCTTGGCCGCTTCTCGCGATAGATGCCATTTCACCCACGTCAGCACCCGTTTCACGCGGTCTGGGGGTGCCCTTGATTCCCGCTCACCCATGGTTGCTGCTCTAAGACCACCTGGGGCGCAGCTGCTATGACAATCAAAACCATCGAAGACCTGTTCATCCATGAACTGTCCGACATTTACAGCGCTGAAAAGCAGTTGACGAAGGCACTTCCAAAGCTTGCCCGCGCCTCGACATCGCCTGATTTGAAAGAAGCCTTTGAGTCTCATCTCGAGGAAACGCAGGGTCAGGTCGAGCGCATCGACCAGATCGTCGAGTTGCTCGGTATTCGCCTCAAACGGATCAAGTGCGCTGCGATGGAGGGCCTGGTGGAGGAGGGCAAGGAAGTCATCGACGGCGTCGAGGAAGGCCCGCTTCGTGATGCGGCCCTTATCGGCGGCGGAAACAAGGTCGAGCACTACGAGATTGCCTCCTACGGCACCTTGATCGCCCTGGCAAAACAGCTTGGCTACAAAGAGGCCGTGCCTCTTCTGGTCGAGACCCTGGCTCAGGAAAAGGCGGCCGACGAGAAGCTCACCATGCTTTCCGAACGCCTCTCGACCCAGACCCGCGCCGAGAAGGCCGCATAACGGACGCCCGCTGATCCCATGACTGCCGTCACGATCTATATCGCCCCGCCTGCCACGACTCGCGGACGCTGGCGGGTGCGATTGGCTGGCCGCCCGGAGGTCGAGCAGCCAGACAAGGCATCCGCCGTTGCTTTTGCTAGGGACCATGCGCGCATGATCGAAAAAGCCGGAGGGAACGTGGTCGTAAAGATCGAACGACCCGACGGTTGTTGGGACACCCTGCTCTCAGCCTAAGAGAAACCCCGTCGAGGATTTCCAGGGCGGATATCCATAATCTCGGCGCTTTTCCAACGACGCGACGTTTACGTGCCCGTCGCCAAGGAGCGACCAAAGTCACAGCAACCCCTGCCGGAGAGCGACTATGAGCGACCTGAATCTTCCTGATCTCGCGAAAAAGATGGGTAGCATCGACTTTGCGATGCTGCTGACCCACACCCCTTCAGGCGACATTGCCGGCCGACCGATGAGCAACAACGGCGATGTCGAATACGACGGCACGAGCTGGTTCTTCGCATTCGACGACAGTGACGGGGTCCGACAATCGTCGGCCAACCCCAAAGTATCCTTGTCGTTTTCGGGATCGAAATCATTGCTCGGCAAGCCACCCCTGTTTGTGGCCGTTGAAGGCGATGCCCACATTGTTCGTGAGCGCGCGGTGCTCGAAGCACACTGGGTCGATGGGCTCGAGCGCTGGTTCGAACAGGGCGTTGATACCCCGGGTATTGTCCTCATCAGCGTCGTCGCCCGCCGCATTCATTGGTGGGAGGGTGAGGAAAGCGGCGAAATTGTTATGTGAGCTAGATCGGACGTCACGCTAATCGCTAGGGACGAAGAGACTGCGGACGGCGTTACATGCTGAGTGGAGCCAAACCGCCGCGCCCAGATGTGCAAAGCCGGATGGATGGGGCCCTCTCCGAAGTAGGTGGTCTCACCACGTTCTTCGTCAAAGTAAGCGGCGAACGTTCGACCGTCGGCGTAGTGGATAAACGCCGCGGCGTGAGCCAGTGGGGCACCTGTCCGCCAGCCGTCCAGGAACAACCCGCCGCCCTTGAGAGCAACCGGTTGCGCGGTCTCAGCGAAGTTTCGGGCAAAGGCCGGGTAGGCGCTCCCGAGAGTCTGGCGAAGATCGGCATCGGCGCCACTGATGACGAGGGCCTCCACTGGCGAATCATTCGAACGTTGAGGGAAAGCGTGCAGCGGAGCGCTGGTAAGAAGGGCGGTGGCGAGGAGGGCCGACGCAAGAAGGTTATCGAGCAGGTGCATCACAGGGTTCCTTGTCTGATCTGGACGGAGTGGAGTCCCGTACCGCCCATGCAGCAGATCATCACTGTAAGCGCAAATAGGCGGGTTTCTTTGAGCGCTTGCAAGGAGCATGGCGACGGCGCGGTAAGGTTCGAGGGTCGCATGCCCAGGGAACCCGACGACCAACGCATATTCGGCAGCGAACACGCCGCGCCCGCGGCGCTTCCCGCACAATGYACCCCGTACGTCCTCGGTTTCACACTCCTACCGCACGGAAGGACGACCATGAACTCAGGTACCGTCGGGGGTTGGGTCATGCGCAACCGCTTCCTTCTGTGGGATGGGCTGGTTCTCGGCGCCATCGGCGCGCTTCTCGTCTTTCTCGGCGTCGAGTACGAACTGCTGCGCCATGTCGGTATGTCGTCCGGGGCCGCGGGTCTGCTTGAGCTATCCGAGGTTGTCGCCATCGCGCTCGTGCTTGGTGCCTTCGTCTTCGTCGCCCGACGTCGTATGCAGATGCAACAGCGCGAAGTGGACCGTCGTACCACCGCCGAGGCTCATGCCCGCGAACTCGCCTTCAAGGATCCACTGACCGGATTGGCCAACCGTCGCCGGTTCGACGATGCGGTCAGCGAGGCCATTGCCTCGCCGCCTGGCGCCCGGCGACTGCACGCCTTGCTCATGATCGACCTGAACCGCTTCAAGGCGATCAACGACGTCTACGGGCATCCGGTAGGCGACGAGGTCCTCATTGTCGTCGCGACGCGTCTGGCCGCGGCGGTGCGGCAGGGGGACATCGTTGCCCGTCTCGGCGGTGACGAATTCGCGGTCGTGGCGAGCCAGCTCTTCGGGACGGAAGAAGCGGCGGGCATCGCCTTGCGCATGATCGACGCGCTGGCCCATCCGATCGCGGTGGGCGGCACGGAGCATCTGGTCGGGGTGGGTATAGGTATCGCCTTGTTCCCCCAGGACGCAGACAGCGGAACCGAGCTTGTCCGAAAGGCCGACATCGCTCTTTACCGCGCCAAGTCGGAACGTGGCTCGACCGTACGGTTCTTTCAGGAAGAGATGGACGCGCAGGTCCGTGAACGTGCCCATCTCGAGTCCGAGCTTCGACGTGCCGTGACAGCGGGCGAGATCGCCGTCCATTACCAGCCGCAGGTCGACCTCGCTAATGGCGAACTCACAGGGTTCGAGGCACTCGCGCGCTGGAACCATGTCGAGTGGGGAGACATTCCTCCCGAGCGGTTCATTCCGGTGGCCGAGGAGTGCGGGCTTATCGTGGCTCTCGGTCGGAACGTGCTCTTCCAGGCGTGCACCGACGCGGCGACGTGGGCCGGTGGCGAGACGGTGTCCGTCAACGTGTCGCCCGTCCAGCTGCACTCGGCGGATTTTGCGCAGACGGTGGAAGGTATTCTCTCGGAAACCGGGTTGGCACCGAACCGGCTGGAGCTGGAGATTACCGAGAACACGCTCGTCCGCGACCTCCAGGCGGCGCAGGCAGCGCTATCCGGTCTGCGGGAGAAGGGCGTTCGCATCGCCCTCGACGATTTCGGTACGGGCTATTCGAGTCTCTATCACCTGCGCAACTTCAAGGTCGATCGCATCAAGATCGACCGTAGCTTTGTCGAAGCGATGGACACCGAAGCAGAAAGCGCAGCCATCGTTCGTGCGCTCCTCGGGCTCGGGCACGGCCTTGGCGTGAAGGTGACTGCAGAAGGGGTCGAGGATGCGGCGCAGCGCCAGGCGTTGGTCCGGCAGGGGTGTGATGACGCCCAGGGGTTCTACTTCAGTGCGGCGATGACGGTTGAGGATGCGAGGGCGCTCAGCCTGGCGGGATCCCGGTCACTGGTAAACGAGCGATCGTCGGTCGACCAGCACGTCCGCGAGGCGCTCTGACTTCTCTGGGTTGAACGCAACGTAGGGGCGGGTGCGTCTCCAGCACGCCGCCCCCTTTGCCGTTAAGCCATCAGGTTCCGGTGGTCAGGAAATGATCGAGCGCGGTATCGCTGAATACCTTCTGCAGCAATTCCGAAAGGGCTGTATTCATCCATCCCGCGTTGGTCTCGGCGGTGGGAACGACGACGACGCGTTGCTTGTCGTCTACGCGGTAGAGCTGCTCATAGCTGCTCGATCCGCTTCTACCCACGGTCTTCAGGGCGCCGGCGATCTCGATGCCGCCCGTCCAGAATCCCTGCGATGTCGAATACGTCAGGTCGCGAAGCTCGAACGAAAGCTGGCGGTCGGCTGACGCTCCGGCAGCGACGACACGATAGCCCTGGCTCTCGAGACCCTGCCGAATCCTGTCCTGCACCAGCAGCGCCACATCCTGGTTGGTCGTGATTTCCGCCGCTGCCCCGTRAACGTTGCCCCGGTGACCGAGCGACGTGTTCGCACGGTCATCGACGACCTTCAACGCTACCGTAACCCCTGAACCCACGACGGACTTCTGCACCTTGACCGTCGGATTGAGCGTGACCATCTGCTTGTTATAAGCACAGCCGCTCAGAAGCAAAATCATCAACCCCAACGCTAGCTTTTGCATCACTGCTTCCCCCCTCTCCATGAAAAGTTTGCGCACGCTAGCAGAAACGGCGTCCTGTCGGGAAGTTGCCAAGGAAAGAAAAAACGAACCGTTGAGAGCGCCGCTGTCGCCGAGCTACCACCGCGGTTAACTCCTTTGCAGAAACGTATTTTCTTGCGAATTGCTCGTCACGAAATAAAGTTGACATCGCGCGTTCTTGCCTCCTAATCTTGCGACCGGCGCATGGTTAAGGTTCCGTAATGCAATCGTCACCGTGCCGCCGCATTTACGTCCCTCTCTGACGCGTGGGGGGTGCTCGCTCGGGGGAGCAGCGCCTAAAGACTTGACCGTGAGAGTGCGTTGGATAGGGGCACATCTGAGAGCCATTTTTGGCCACCTTGGCCAAGTTCGGGGGATTAGCAATGCATTTGTTGAATTCAGAGCGGCGCATTCGTATGCGTCCGTCGGTGCTGGCTGTCGCGCTTGCGCTGGGCATGACGGCAACGGGTACGGTCTTCGCTCAGGCGACGACCGGCGCGATCTTCGGTCAGGTCCAGGCCGCTGCTGGCGAGACCGTCGTTGCCACCAGCGACACGGGCTTCAGCCGTGAGGTTCCGGTTGATGCCGATGGCCGTTACCGCATCAGCAACCTACCGCTGGGCAGCTACACCGTTGCCATGAAGCGCGACGGTGCCGTCGTCGATACGCGCAAGGACGTCCAGATCAAGGTCGGAGGTACCACCGACGTGTCCTTCGCGGGCGCCGCCACGGCTGCTTCAGCGCAGTCGCTCGACTCCGTCACGGTCACCGCCAACAGCCTGCCGCCGATCGACGCTACGGCTGTCGATTCGCGCACCGTGATCACGTCCGAGACGCTTGCCCGTCTGCCGCTCGGCCGTAACGCCGAAGCCATCGCACTGCTCGCACCGGGTGCCGTCCCGGGCAACAGCAGCCTCGGCAATGGCCGCTATCGTACGGTGTCGTTTGGCGGTTCCGGCGCTTCGGAAAACGCTTACTACATCAACGGCTACAACTCGTCCGATCCGTATCGCAACCTCGGCGGCGTCGGCCTGCCGTACGGCGCGATCGATCAGCAGGAAGTCTATACGGGCGGCTACAGCGCCAAGTATGGTCGCTCCGACGGTGGCGTGATCTCGCAGGTCGGCAAGAGCGGTACGAACGACTGGCATTTCGGTGCCCAGGTGCTGTGGGAGCCGAAGTTCGCTTCGTCCGCCCCCGGCAGCATCTACTACAAGAACAACACGCTTCCCGCGGGTTACGGTTATCAGTCGCCTGAGTCGGCGGGTACGATCTACCGTAGCCGCGCGGACAACACCAAGTGGACGACCACGTATTCCGCGTACGTCGGCGGTCCCTTGATCAAGGACAAGCTGTTCTTCTTCGTCGCTGCCGAGGCAGAGAAGTCCGAGGGTGAGAGCACCGCGTCCGTCGAGGCGAACCCGGTCGCAACCAACCACTACACGTATAACCTGCCCAAGTACTACGCCAAGCTCAACTGGAACATCAACGATAGCAATATCCTTGAATTGACCGGCATCCATTCCAACGACGAGCAGCGCGGCGTTTACACCGGCTACGACTACGACACGCGTTCGAGCACCGGCCCGACCGGCGCCAATGCCGACACGTCGAAGCTCGAGTCGAAGTACGCCATCGCCAAGTACACCTCGTACATCACCGACGACGTCACCTTGACGGCCACGTACGGCAAGAACTGGACGAAGGATTACCTGAGCAATCCGACGCCGGAACTCGGTCTCCAGCCCTACCTGGATCGCCCGGATCTCGAGGATCCCGCCATCACCGGCGGCACCCCGCGCACTAACCTGAACTCGTCGCCCGATTCGCAGAATCCCGATGCGGGCAGCAAGACGCGCGGCCTGCGTCTCGATCTCGAGTGGCAGGTTGGCGATCACCACCTTGCCGGTGGTATCGACAACATGCACTACGATGCCAACAGCGAAGGCACGTCGCCGAGCGGTGCCGGCTACGAGGTGCGGTATCGCAAGGCGTCGGCGGGCAACGAGGACGTTCCGATCTCGGTGTCGCAGGGCGTGGGTGCCCCGGGTGGCAATGGCTACTACTTCTACAAGCAGGTCTTCAGCACCGTCACCAGCATGTCGCTGGACCAGCGGGCCCAGTACCTCGAAGATCGCTGGCAGGTCACCGATCGCGTGCTGCTGAGCATCGGCGCCCGCAACGATCGCTTCAAGAACTTCAACGATCAGGGCCGGTCGTACGTCAACAATGCCGCGCAGTGGGCCCCGCGCCTCGGCGCCTCGTGGGACGTGTTCGGTGATTCGACCCTGAAGCTCTACGCCAACCTGGGTCGCTACTACCTCGCGCTGCCGAACAACGTTGCCGTTCGCGGTGCGTCGCCGTCGACCTATACCCGCGAATACTTCGCGTATTCGGGTATCGACCAGTTCGGCGTTCCGACCGGCCTCCGGTCGCTCGGTGGTGGTCTGACCTCGCCCGATGGCGAGTTCGGCAACCCGGTCGATCCAGAGTCGGTCACTGCGCGCGACCTGAAGAGCCAGTACCAGGACGAAGGCATCGTCGGCTTCGACAAGATGCTCGGCAGCGAGTGGGTTACCGGTGCGAAGTTCACGCTCCGCCGCCTGCGTACCGCCATCGATGACGTTTGCGATACCGGCAAGATCGGCGACAAGCTGACCGCTGAAGGCATCGATCCGGACTCCGTGACGGTTCCGGGCTGCGTCATCTTCAACCCGGGCTTCACCAACACCTTCAGCCTCGCCAATGCCAACGGCATCGGTCGTACCGAAGTGAAGATGAGCAAGGACGATTGGGGCTTCGCGGACAAGGCCAAGCGCGCCTACTACGCCCTCGACATGTACCTCGAGCATCCGTTCAACGGTAAGTGGCAGGGTCGCATCGATTACACCTTCTCGCGTAGCTACGGCAACACCGAAGGCCAGACCAAGTCCGACATCGGCCAGACCGACATCTCCAAGACGCAGGATTGGGATTCGGCCTTGCTGATGGAGAACTCGAACGGCCTGCTGGCGAACGACCGTACGCATCAGTTGAAGGCGTACGGCGCGTACCAGATCGCTCCCGAGTGGCTGGTCTCCGGTAATCTGCGTCTGGCCTCGGGTGCTCCGAAGTCGTGCCTCGGCTATCTGGACGGCCAGGCCGATCCGGATCCGCTCGGCTACGGCTCGGCGTACCACAACTGCAATGGCCTGCCGTCGCCCCCGGGCAAGACGCGCAACCCGTGGTACAAGCAGCTTGATCTGGCGGTGACCTACCGTCCGTCGTACTTCGAGAACAGGCTCGCTTTCGGTCTGTCGATCTTCAACGTCAGCAACGAGCGCAAGCCGCTTAACTCGTTCTCGACCTACGAAGCCTCGTCGCAGACCGTGCTCAACAACTACGATCTGGGTCAGTACTACCAGACCCCGCGTTATGCGCGCTTGACCGCAACGTACGACTTCTAAGCTCGAACGTTGTTGATCGCTCTACGGCGCGTTTGTTTTCTTCATTCTGGCGAAGGCAACGCGTCGTAGAGCATCTCTCGTCCCGCCGGACGAGTGATGTTGTCGCCCCTGACTCGGGGCCCGATTCGGACGGACCGTCCCATCGACAATTTCCTATATCGCGGACGCTGGGCCGGAGGCATTATCGAATCCTTCGACCGAGTGCCGCGTCTGAATGCTTGGCCTAATAACGAGAAATGCCCTGCGAGGGCACAACGCGTCTCCCCAGTGCCGCCTGCTCCCACAGGTGGCCTTTTTTTTGTTGCATTATTGGGCGGACCCGCCGGAGTTCCCCATGTCTGAGCCGCCGAATGCCTTCGACCTACTCGACCACATTGGCCAGCTGGCTGGCGTCGGTGGCTGGGAGCTGGACCTGGCGACCAGCACCCTGCGCTGGACGGCGCAGACCTGCCGTATCCACGACCTTCCGCCCGACCATCAGCCCACGCTCGACGAGGCCATCGGTTATTACGCGCCGGCGGTGCGCACCGTGCTCGAAGCGGCCGTGCTACGTGGCATCGAGCAGGGCGAAGGCTGGGACCTGGAGTTGCCGATGACCACCGCCACCGGCCGGCAGATTTGGGTCCGGGCCCATGGTGCGGTCGAGCAGCGTGACGGCAGGCCCTCGCGATTGATCGGTGCGTTTCAGGACATTACGGAGCGGCGCCGGGATATCGATGCCTTGATCGCCAGCGAACGGCGATTTCGGAACCTCTTTACCTACAGCCTCGGGCTGATCTGCACCCATGATCTGGAAGGTCGACTGCTCACAGTGAACCCGGCCGCCTGCCTGTCGTTGGGCTATGCAGAGGCAGAGCTTGTGGGTCTGCCTTTGGGCGAGCTGATGATGGCTCGCGATGCGACCCGTGTGCCCGACTATCTCGCCCGTATCCAGGCACGGGGTACCGACGCGGGACGTCTCCGCTTCCATGCGCGGGACGGTGGCCAGCGCGTCTGGCAATACCACAACGTGGTGGATACCCATGACGGTCAGTCGCAGGTGCTGGGCCACGCGCAGGACATCACCGAGCAAGTGCTGCAGGAGCATCGCCTGCGCGAGTGGTCCATCCGCGATGCGCTGACGGGATGCTACAACCGGCGTTTTCTCGCGCAGTACTTTGAAAGCGCGGGCAACCAATCCGGTTGGTCATGCGTGACCGTGGACCTGGACAAGTTCAAGGCCATCAACGACACCTTCGGCCACCAGCGTGGCGACGAAGTGCTGGTTGCCATGACACAGTTCTTTCAGCGCCACGTGCGTGCCGGGGATTACGTGGTCCGCCTGGGTGGCGACGAGTTCCTCGTCATTTTGCCGGCGAGCGGACTGGACCAGGCGCATGCGTTGGCGGCGCGTTTGGCCCACGATGCGCATGCGGCCCCGTGCGGGTTTACAGCGGGGTGCGCCATGCATACGGCTGGGGTACCGATTGAGGCGACGCTGGCGGAAGCCGACCGGGCGTTGTACACGGTGCGCAGGCAACGGCGAGTCGATGACCATGCGCCGTGAATCTTGCGCAGGGACGGCGCCCGACCGGACGCCGTCCCCCGGCAAACTCAGGCCTTGATAAAGGCGAGCATGTCGTTGTTGAGCTCATCGGCATGGATGGTCAGCATGCCGTGCGGGTAGCCCTTGTAGATCTTCAGCTGCGCGCCCGGAATGAGCTTGGCTGAGAGAACACCGGCATCCTGGTACGGGACGATCTGGTCATCGTCGCCATGCATGACGAGCGAGGGCACCTTGATGTTCTTCAGATCGGCGGTGAAATCCGTCTCCGAGAACGCCTTGATGCAATCGTAGTGGGCCTGTATGCCGCCCATCATGCCCTGGCGCCACCAGTTGTTGACGGTGCCTTCGATGGGTTTGACGCCCGGGCGGTTGAAGCCGTAGAACGGCATCGGCACTTCGCGATAGAACTGCGCGCGATTGGCGGCGAGCTGCTTGCGCAGATCATCGAACACCGAGATGTCCAGGCCGCCCGGGTTCGAGGCCGACTTGACCATGACCGGCGGGACGGCGCTGACCAGGATGGCCTTGGCGACGCGGCCTTCGTTGTGCTGGGCCACATAACGGGCGACTTCGCCGCCACCGGTGGAGTGGCCGATATGCACCGCGTTCTTCAGGTCGAGGTGGCGGACCAGTTCGGCGACATCGGACGCGTAGGTGTCCATATCGTTGCCCGTGATCGTCTGGGTCGAGCGGCCGTGGCCGCGACGGTCATAAGCAATGACGCGGTAACCCTTCGCCAGGAAGAACACCATCTGGGCGTCCCAGTCGTCGGACGTCAGCGGCCAGCCGTGGTGGAAGAAGATGGGCTGGCCCGTGCCCCAATCCTTGTAGTAAAGCTCGACGCCGTCCTTGGTGGTGAAAATCGCCGACTCGGCGTGCTTCTTCCCGGAGGCCGGCTTGGCCGCCGCAGCGGCACCCTTCGACGCGGCGCCTTCCGCGGCGACAGCGGCTCCGGCTACCAGCGTGCCGGCGGCGAGGCCCGCTGTGGCGACGAAGCTGCGGCGCGACATGGGGTTCTTGAGGCTTGGATCGTGTGAGTCGGTCATTGGGATTCTCCTGGTGGAGGCAGCACTTTATGGGACCCTCTTTCGAGGGTCTTGCATGTCCGCCTTGCACGGTTCAATCGCGGTTGTTACTGACCGGCCGTATTCGACGCCCACACGGCCTGCGTCGGCCCGTAAATAACGAGATTGCCATCGCCTTGCAGGAACGCCTGCGCCGCCGTCTGGCCGGCGTTCCCCGAACGCCACAGCTGCTCGCCGAGCTTGCCGTAGACGATGAAGTCACCGGATGGGGTGAGCTCCAGCTGGGCGCTGTCCTGGTTGACCGTGTTGGCGGCCCATAGGGGAATGCCCGGTTCCTTGTACAGAACGAGGTTGCCGTCGCCCTGCAGGATGAGGGTGAAACGTCCGTCGCAGGAATGGATGGCCTGGTTGGGCAGCAGGCCATTGCCTGGCTGGAAGTTGCCGCAGCCGGTCGGCGCCGTGACGGTCGAAAGACTGACCGGGGTGAACAGTGCGAGGTTGACCGCGCCGGCGATCGCGGCATAGCCGGCATCGTTGGGGTGCAGGTGGTCGCCGGAGTCGAAGGCGGGGAGGAAGGCCGTCGGGTGCGCGGGGTCGTGCGTGGCGGCGTCCTGATCGATGACGGCGTCGCAGGTCGACGTGCTGCCCCGAATCCATGCGTTGATGTCGCCACGTACGACCTCGCGGGTGGCGGTCCAGTTCGAGGAACCTTCCCACGGTGTCAGCGTCGAGCAGGCAAAGCGCACGCCTTTCGCGTGGCTCTTGTCGATGAAGGACTGCAGGGCGGCGATGACGTTGGCTGCCGTCGCCTGCGGATTGCCGTTACCGAGGTCGTTGAGCGGATCGTCGGAGAAGATGACCCAGCGCACGCCTGCCTGTCCGAGTGCGTCGCGGTCGAAGCGCTTGAGGCCACTCTCGCCGGAGCCGTCGGCAAACAGGTTGTTACCGCTGATGCCTTCATTGATGACACCCACGTTGATACCGGCGGACTGCAGCCGTTCCGCGAGGCGGTTGGGCCAACGGTGGTTTGCACCATAGGTCGACGCGTACCCATCCGTAATGGATGCACCGATCGCGACCACGGCGCCCCGTGTCGTCGGGTTCTGGACGTCGACGTTGGTCAGGAACTCGTAGTCACCGATGGCCTGCGCCGAGATCACCGGTTGGCCGCTCACGTCACCGCTTGCTTCATAGCGGTCCTGCTGGCTGAAGGAGTGACCGGTCAGGGCGGCGGGTGCCTGCTGCACGTAGAAGCTCACCGCGACGTTTGCCGTTGCCGGTACCGGGAAGTCGATGCCGTCACTGGTGGCCGTGGCGCCGGGCGCAACGCTGACTGTCGTGTTCCCGGCAAAGGTCAGGACATGGTCGGTGGCAGGGTCGACCGAGGAGCCAGACGTCGGAAGGGCGGCATGCACATCCGACAAGGTCAGCGGCGTGGTGCCATAGAGGTTCGACACCGTCACACGTAACGCAGTGCCCGCCATGCTGGTGTGGACGATATGCCGGAGCGTCTTGCCCGTGGGCGACGTGTTGCTTGAGTAAGACTGCGGAGCGACGCCCCAGGTACCGACCCAAGGATCAAGCACATTGGTCGCGCTGACTGAGCTTGCAGACACCGCGAGTGCGACGGCTGTTACTAGCATCTTGAATGAGGACGAAGCCATGAGGAAACCTGCGGGGATGCGGGGAAGGGAGGGGCATCGTGCCATCGCCGTCCTTCGCTGCCTGCAATCGGGTTCACAGATTTTGATGCCGCTTGCCACGACCTGGACGCCACGCGAGACTTGGCGCTCACCTGTCATGTTTCGGCCGATTCAAAACACGAGGTCCAAATGCCTATGAGCTTCGCCCGCCAGTCAACTCTCCGCCGCCTGACGCTTGGCCTGATGCTTGCCGTTGTTCCCTTCGGCGCATGCCTCGCCGCATCAACGAACATGGAGTTGAAAAAGCTCGAAGAGGCAGATCAGGCGGACCGGTCGCCGGGCTCCAACACGATCGACTGGGACGTGGTGGGAAAGCACGACGTCGCTCGGCAACGTCGCGCGACAGAAATCCTCAAGGCAGGCGACGTTCGCACCGCTGATGATTATTTCAACGCGGCTCTCATCTTCCAGCACGGCGACAAGGTCGAAGACACGGAGCTGGCGTTGGCGCTTGCGACGACGGCAACCCGGCTGGATAGCTCGAACAAGGACGCGAAGGTTCTGACGGCGCAGGCGTGGGACCGGATCCTGGTCAAGCGTGGCAAGCCGCAGTGGTATGGAACTCAGTTCTTCAAGAACAAGGCCACCGGCAAATGGGAGCTCTCGCCGACCGATCCGACGGCCGTCTCGGAGGCTCAGCGCGAGGCTTTGGGCATCCCGACGATCAGCGAGACGAAGGCGCATCTCGACGCTTTGAATGCGAAGTAGACGGCGCTCCTCAATAGATGAGATGTCTTAGTTGCGCGGCAAACTTCTGGCCGAGCTCCTGGAACCCCGCATCCGAAGGATGCAGTTCATCGTGCCAAAGCGTGGGGTCCGGGCCCAAGGTGCCGAGCAGTGGACAGAAATCAAAGAGGCCGGGGTTCGCCGTCTTGAGCGGAACGAGGATCTCGTCCCGAAAGGCGTCGAGAAGGAGACGCACAAACTCGAGCTGGTCCGTTCTGGCCGGGAGCACCGCCTGCACATAGCTGCCGATCCAGTCACCGACCTTGGACACCAGCAGGGCGATAAGCCCGATGCCTTTGAGATCGAGCTTCGCCGGGACGCCCAGCCGCACGGGGTAGTCGTAGGTATGGGCGAGAATCGGGACCTTTCCCTTGCCTTTATCCCGGACCACGGCGATCAAGTTCTCATAGCTTTGGCGGACGACAGCGAATCGGGCCGCCTTGACGAGGTCCACCGCTGTCTGCGGCGTCAGGGTTGGTTTGCCTGCAAAGACACCCTCGAGATGCTCACCGACAATATCGTTGCCGCCCGCACTGATCAGCACGGCATTGAAGTTGAACGTCGCCAGGTGCTCGCCGATACGGTCCAGGTTCCTGGAGCCACTCTTGAACATGCGGACGGCTTCATCGCCGTTGTCTTCCAGGCGCAGATAGAGGCCGGGCACGAGGGTGGTAACCACGTCGAGCAGGTTGAAGTTGTCGAGCGGGAAGGCAAACCATGAGTCACCCTCGCTGAGGATGACGGGTGTGCTGCCAAGGGTGCGCGTCCGTTTGGCCTCGCGGTAAGCGTCCCTGAAAGCCTCGAACTTGGTCATCGGCTGTGCGGGCATGGCGACCTTCCTCCGGTGATGCTGCGGCGTGGCTCGATCGGGTCTGAATATCCTTGCTCTAAACGATGGCTGTGCCGTCGGAAAAAGTACCTAGCGAATCAACCAGCGCTCGCCCGCACCTCGACCAACGCCAACTGAGCATACTGCGCCGGCCGGGCCTTCCGCAGCCACACGCTGAAGCCGATCCCGACTGCGAGCGTAACGACGTACAGCGCAGGCAGCCAGGCCACGAACGGCGTATTGACCGTCGACAGCAGGGTGAAATTGATGCACACGGTCGTCAAGGCGACGGATAGTCCGATGGCGGCAAGGACTGAAGCGACGAGAACGACCGGCCCCGCTTCCTTCCTGCGCTTGAAGACGTAGAAGACAATCGCGATCGCTGCAGCGGCTTGCAGGGCAATGATGCCCAGCGTCCCCATGCCGATGAGGACAGGAATGATCGCGGCATACGGGTCGTTCCGGGTCGACGCGATGCCGATCAGGCACACGACGGTCGCCAGCGACATGCACAGGGTCGCGGCCACGGGAACGTTACGCACCTCGTCGAATTTGCCAAGCATGCGTGGCAAGAGGCCCTCACGGGCCAGGGCAAACACGTAGCGGGACGCCGCCGCGTGGATGGCGATGTAGGTCGCCAGCATCGAGGTGCACAGGAGCACGCCGGCGATGTCCGAGGCGACCTCACCGTCATACTGCTTGATCAGATCGAGGACGAGCGTGCCACCGTGCGCGAGGGCCTGCGCCTTGACGTCACCGGAACCCATCGCGCCGACTGTGATCCAGGCGGTCAGCAAGTAGAACGACCCGATAAGGATGACCGAGACGTAGCTGGCCAACGGGATGCTGCGCACGGGATCGGCCGCTTCCTTGGAATAGAGCGCACCGGATTCGAACCCGACGAAGCAGGTGAACGCCGTCATCAGCGAGACGCCGATACCGGGCGCCAACCACTGGCCCGGGGCAAACGACGAGAGCGGGAAGGCGGCCCAGCCCTTCGCGACGACGACACTGGTGTCGAAGACGACGAGCACCGCGGTCTCGACGACGATGATGACGGCGAGCAGCTTGGTCGACGCGTCCATGGACCGGTAGTTGAGGATGCCGGTAAGCAGGACGGACACCGCGGCGCAGATCGTCCAGTCGACCTTGTAGCCGACGGCGATGGAGACCTGCTCATCGAAGTATCCGCATGCCGCTGCGAGCCCGAAGGCGAACGCACCGTACGAGATGATCGCGCAGAACGCAGTGCCAACACCTAGCGGCTTACCCAGGCCCTCGGCCACATAGGTGTAGAACGCGCCCGTGCTGACGACACGGCGGCCGATGAAGGCATAGCCGGTAGTGAACGCGACGAGGATCAGGCCCGCGATCAGGAAGGCGACGGGTACGTTCGCCCCGGTGCCCCGCGAGATGGCAATAGGCAGGTTGCCGATCATCGAGGCGAGTGGCGCGGCAGCTGCCAGAACCATAAAGACGATGAACTGTGTCGACAGCTTATGGCTGCGTGGCGGCTTTACAGCGGTCGAACGGGTCACGGGAACTCCTGGATCAAAAGACGTCGCGATCAAAGCCGGCGATTGTATGCCACGAGCACGACCATGGCCTTACAGAAACAACAAAGCAGTACGCTCGACGGGACGTCGGTACTGATATTCCTCTACGAGCCATCTATTACGAGTTCGAGCAGTCGGAAGAGGTCGACGACCTCCGATGCATCGGACAAAGAAAAAGCCCACGGAGGGGAGTCCATGGGCTTCTTGGTGTTATCCGTCGGTGCAAAGCGGCAGGGGAACCGCAGACTGCTTGGGACCGGCGCCTCTCGGCTGCCTTGGAAATAACTATACTCGGCGGTTTATGAATCGTTCTTAAGTTTCGCCCGGGCCAAGGGTAAAAGTGACCGACTTGCCCGGCTGCAGGGCGATCTCACGGCTCCAGCGACCCCATTTCAGGCGGGTCCGGCCCCCGCTGGTGCCGTGCACCGTGACCGAAGCGACCTTCCCCTGGCTCCAGGTCAGGTCGACCCGGAACCCCCCGCGAGCCCCCATACCCGTCACGCTGCCCGAGGCCGCCCACGCCTTGGGCAGCGCCGGCAGCAGCTCGATCAGCCCCGGCCGGGACGACATCAGCATCTCCAGCATGGCGACGGGCGTGCCGAAGTTGGCGTCGATCTGGAAGGCGTCGGTGCTGGCGTCCAGGGCGTACATGTCAAAGAAGTTCTGGGCGGTGCCGTTGCTGTGGTTCTTCGATGGCGACAGGTTGGTGAGGATGAGCTGGTAGGCCTTCTCGGCGTCACCGAGTCGGGCCCAACAGATCGCCCGCCAGGCGCAGGCCCATCCATAGCCGCCCGTGCCTCGCGCCTCGAGCAGCCTGGTCACGCCATCGATCAGTGCCGGCGGGCTTCCGTCGGCGATGATGCGGTCGCCGGGGAAGAACCCGATCAGCGGCGACAGATGCCGGTGCTCGGTTTCGCCGAGGCTGTCCGGCGTCATCCATTCTTCGAGCCAGCCGGTCTTGGGACTGACCTGGGGCAAATAGAGCCGCGCCTGGAGCCGTGCGATCGTCGCGGCAAAGTCGGCGTCCTCGCCCAGGAGCGAGCTCGCCTGGCGACAGTTGTTGAACAGATCCCACACCAGTTCCTGGGAATAGGTGTTGCCCTTGGCGTCGGTCGGTCCGTGCTCGGGCGACCAGTCGGCATCGTCAATCAGGACATCGCGCGCAAGGCCGGTGGCCGGGTCGGTCACGCTGACGCTCAATAAGCGTGACTCCCAGAATTCGCAAGCGCCTTTGAGCAGGGGATAGATGCGCGCCAAGTAAGGCCGATCGGGGTTGTATTGATAGTGCTGCCACAGGTTATTGCACAGCCACGCATTCCCGGCGGGGTGCCAGCGCCAACCGCCGCCGCCGTAGATGTTGGTGGAGATCCCCACGGTCCAGCCGGCGATCTTGCCCGTGCTGTTGCGATAGCCGTTGCGGGGATCGTTGAAGTGCTGACGGGTGACGGCTGTCCAGGCGTCCACCTGGCTGAGGCAGTAGTCGGTGAACGGCTCGAAGCAGGAAGGCAGGCCGGCCCGGTCGGGCAGCCAATAGTTCATCTGGATATTGATGTCGTTGTGATAGTCGGCCATCCAGGGTGACGTGTTGCTGTTCAACCAAAGGCCTTGCAGACCGGTCGGCAGACTGTCACGGGATCCGGCGATCGTCAGGTAGCGGCCGTACTGTAGATAGGACGCTTCGAGTTCCGGATCGACGGGGGCGTCTGCCGTGGCGCGGGCCTGGAGACGGGTCCAGGTGTCCATCTTCCGCTGTGCGTCGGTCGACGCGCCGAGGTCGACACGCATCGTGTCGAACAGGGAACGGTAGTCGGCGATGTGCGTACGCAGCAGCATGGTCGGCGATTGCGTCGCTGCCGCCTGCGTTTTCTGGATCGAAAGCTTCAACGGATCGACCGACGCATCCATGTAG